>NZ_JQMR01000001.1:900000-1167500 GCF_000744825.1 Carnobacterium mobile DSM 4848 | reverse complement strand
TCCAGGTTGAAGGTGCGGTAATACGCACTGGAGGACCGAACCCACGTATGTTGAAAAATGCGGGGATGAGGTGTGGGTAGCGGAGAAATTCCAATCGAACTTGGAGATAGCTGGTTCTCTCCGAAATAGCTTTAGGGCTAGCCTCGGAATTAGAATCATGGAGGTAGAGCAACTGTTTGGACTAGGGGCCCTTCTCGGGTTACCGAATTCAGATAAACTCCGAATGCCATTGATTTATATCCGGGAGTCAGACTACGAGTGATAAGATCCGTAGTCGAGAGGGAAACAGCCCAGACCACCAGCTAAGGTCCCAAAGTTTCTGTTAAGTGGAAAAGGATGTGGGGTTGCTTAGACAACTAGGATGTTGGCTCAGAAGCAGCCATCATTTAAAGAGTGCGTAATAGCTCACTAGTCGAGTGACCCTGCGCCGAAAATTTACCGGGGCTAAACAGAACACCGAAGCTGTGGATAGAACCTTTTGGTTCTATGGTAGGAGAGCGTTCTAAGGGCGTCGAAGCTGGACCGTGAGGACTGGTGGAGCGCTTAGAAGTGAGAATGCCGGTATGAGTAGCGAAAGACGGGTGAGAATCCCGTCCACCGAATGACTAAGGTTTCCTGGGGAAGGCTCGTCCTCCCAGGGTTAGTCGGGACCTAAGTCGAGGCCGATAGGCGTAGACGATGGACAACAGGTTGAGATTCCTGTACCAGTTCGTTTTGTTTGAACGATGGAGGGACACAGTAGGCTAAGGAATACGTGCTGTTGGATATGCACGTCCAAGCAATAAGTCTGGGAATGAGTCAAATGCTTATTCCCTTAAGGACAAGTTGTGATGGGGAGGGAAATCAAGTACCGAAGTTCCTGATGTCACACTGTCAAGAAAAGCTTCTAGTGAGAAACGATCTGCCCGTACCGCAAACCGACACAGGTAGTCGAGGAGAGAATCCTAAGGTGTGCGAGAGAACTCTCGTTAAGGAACTCGGCAAAATGACCCCGTAACTTCGGGAGAAGGGGTGCTGACCATTTGGTCAGCCGCAGTGAATAGGCCCAAGCAACTGTTTATCAAAAACACAGGTCTCTGCTAAATCGAAAGATGACGTATAGGGGCTGACGCCTGCCCGGTGCTGGAAGGTTAAGAGGATGGGTTAGCCGTAAGGCGAAGCTCAGAATTGAAGCCCCAGTAAACGGCGGCCGTAACTATAACGGTCCTAAGGTAGCGAAATTCCTTGTCGGGTAAGTTCCGACCCGCACGAAAGGCGTAATGATTTGGGCACTGTCTCAACGAGAGACTCGGTGAAATTATAGTACCTGTGAAGATGCAGGTTACCCGCGACAGGACGGAAAGACCCCATGGAGCTTTACTGCAGTTTGATATTGAGTGTTTGTACAGCTTGTACAGGATAGGTAGGAGCCAATGAAGCCAGGACGCTAGTCTTGGTGGAGGCAATGGTGGGATACTACCCTTGCTGTATGACCACTCTAACCCTCAGCCATGATCTGGCTGGGAGACAGTGTCTGACGGGCAGTTTGACTGGGGCGGTCGCCTCCTAAAGTGTAACGGAGGCGCCCAAAGGTTCCCTCAGAATGGTTGGAAATCATTCGTAGAGTGTAAAGGCAGAAGGGAGCTTGACTGCGAGACCTACAAGTCGAGCAGGGACGAAAGTCGGGCTTAGTGATCCGGTGGTTCCGCATGGAAGGGCCATCGCTCAACGGATAAAAGCTACCCTGGGGATAACAGGCTTATCTCCCCCAAGAGTCCACATCGACGGGGAGGTTTGGCACCTCGATGTCGGCTCATCGCATCCTGGGGCTGTAGTCGGTCCCAAGGGTTGGGCTGTTCGCCCATTAAAGCGGTACGCGAGCTGGGTTCAGAACGTCGTGAGACAGTTCGGTCCCTATCCGTCGCGGGCGCAGGAAATTTGAGAGGAGCTGTCCTTAGTACGAGAGGACCGGGATGGACACACCGCTGGTGTACCAGTTGTTCTGCCAAGGGCATTGCTGGGTAGCTATGTGTGGACGGGATAAACGCTGAAAGCATCTAAGCGTGAAGCCCCCCTCAAGATGAGATTTCCCATCACGTAAGTGAGTAAGACCCCTGAGAGATGATCAGGTAGATAGGTTGGAAGTGGAAGTACAGTGATGTATGGAGCGGACCAATACTAATCGGTCGAGGACTTAACCAATTTTTTAAACGGTGAACGAACGGTTTTAAACCAACTTTACAGTAAACAATACCCAGTTTTGAGAGAACAACGTTCTCTTATATGCAAGATGTGCGGTGGCAATGGCAAGAAGGTCACACCTGTTCCCATGCCGAACACAGCAGTTAAGCTTCTTAGCGCCGATGGTAGTGAAGGGTTTCCCTTTGTGAGAGTAGGACGCTGCCGCGCATCGAACATTTTAATTTTTCTCATATGGAGGTTTAGCTCAGCTGGGAGAGCATCTGCCTTACAAGCAGAGGGTCAGCGGTTCGATCCCGTTAACCTCCACCATGAGTCATTAGCTCAGTTGGTAGAGCATCTGACTTTTAATCAGAGGGTCGCAGGTTCGAATCCTGCATGACTCATAACTATTCATTTCCGATGACTAGTTATGCCATATTTTAGCGGGTGTGGCGGAATTGGCAGACGCACTAGATTTAGGATCTAGCGTCGAGAGACGTGGGGGTTCAAGTCCCTTCACCCGCACCATTTAGATTTTAATTTGATTAGCCGGCTTAGCTCAGTTGGTAGAGCATCTGATTTGTAATCAGAGGGTCGAGGGTTCAACTCCTTTAGCCGGCACCATTTTGCGGAAGTAGTTCAGTGGTAGAACGCCACCTTGCCAAGGTGGAGGTCGCGGGTTCGAACCCCGTCTTCCGCTTACTAGGACGACTAGTAAGCAGGTTTGAAAAAATCAGCTCTTGTTCTATATGCCGGGGTGGCGGAACAGGTAGACGCACAGGACTTAAAATCCTGCGGTGAGTGATCACCGTGCCGGTTCGATTCCGGCCCTCGGCACCATATATATAGCACCCATAGCTCAATTGGATAGAGTACCTGACTACGAATCAGGCGGTTAGAGGTTCGACTCCTCTTGGGTGCATTCCATTTTTTATAAATAGTAAGTGGAAACACCAGTATTTTCAGCATACGGGAAGTAGCTCAGCTTGGTAGAGCACTTGGTTTGGGACCAAGGGGTCGCAGGTTCGAATCCTGTCTTCCCGATTTAAAATGTTGGGGCCTTAGCTCAGCTGGGAGAGCGCCTGCCTTGCACGCAGGAGGTCAGCGGTTCGATCCCGCTAGGCTCCACTTTTAATTTTTAATATTTTGGCGGTGTAGCTCAGCTGGCTAGAGCGTCCGGTTCATACCCGGGAGGTCGGGGGTTCGATCCCCTTCGCCGCTATTGCAACTGAAAAGAGCTTGGACCTTTAGCTCAGTTGGTTAGAGCAGACGGCTCATAACCGTCCGGTCGCAGGTTCGAGTCCTGCAAGGTCCATTAATCGTTATTGCCATATTACGATTGATTACCTTGTCTGTATATAGGACAGACTGTATTTTTATGGAGGATTACCCAAGTCTGGCTGAAGGGAACGGTCTTGAAAACCGTCAGGTGTGTAAAAGCACGCAAGAGTTCGAATCTCTTATCCTCCTTATTTATTATTTCAATATTACCGCGGGGTGGAGCAGCTGGCAGCTCGTCGGGCTCATAACCCGAAGGTCACAGGTTCAAATCCTGTCCCCGCAATTATTTACGATAAAGTAAATAAAACTAGTTAAAAGCAAAAAGGTCTCGTGGTGTAGGGGTTAACATGTCTGCCTGTCACGCAGAAGATCGCGGGTTCGATTCCCGTCGAGACCGTTTTGCGGGTGTAGTTTAGTGGTAAAACCACAGCCTTCCAAGCTGTTGATGCGAGTTCGATTCTCGTCACCCGCTTTTTTATGGGCCTATAGCTCAGCTGGTTAGAGCGCACGCCTGATAAGCGTGAGGTCGATGGTTCGAGTCCATTTAGGCCCATTGTACTATATTTTTATTGGAATTTGGGGAAGTACTCAAGTGGCTCAAGAGGTGCCCCTGCTAAGGGTATAGGTCGCTAACGCGGCGCGAGGGTTCGAATCCCTCCTTCTCCGTTTTTTAAAGGCCCGTTGGTCAAGTGGTTAAGACACCGCCCTTTCACGGCGGTATCACGGGTTCGAATCCCGTACGGGTCATAAGTAACGTAGTTTACTTATTAATTCAATTTATTCATCAACTAGAAAAGTGGAGGATTACCCAAGTCTGGCTGAAGGGAACGGTCTTGAAAACCGTCAGGTGTGTAAAAGCACGCAAGAGTTCGAATCTCTTATCCTCCTTATTTATCCTTTTAATATTACCGCGGGGTGGAGCAGTTGGCAGCTCGTCGGGCTCATAACCCGAAGGTCACAGGTTCAAGTCCTGTCCCCGCAATTTTTTATTAAAAATTGTTATGTAACCTAACAATTTTTAATAAAATGATTCTATGATAACTATAATTTTAATATTACCGCGGGGTGGAGCAGCTGGCAGCTCGTCGGGCTCATAACCCGAAGGTCACAGGTTCAAATCCTGTCCCCGCAATTATTTACGATAAAGTAAATAAAACTAGTTAAAAGCAAAAAGGTCTCGTGGTGTAGGGGTTAACATGTCTGCCTGTCACGCAGAAGATCGCGGGTTCGATTCCCGTCGAGACCGTTAATTGAATATGGCCCGGTAGCTCAGTTGGTAGAGCACTTGATTGAAGCTCAAGGTGTCGGCAGTTCGATTCTGTCCCGGGCCACCTTTTTTGCGGGTGTAGTTTAGTGGTAAAACCACAGCCTTCCAAGCTGTTGATGCGAGTTCGATTCTCGTCACCCGCTTTTTTTTTTATGGGCCTATAGCTCAGCTGGTTAGAGCGCACGCCTGATAAGCGTGAGGTCGATGGTTCGAGTCCATTTAGGCCCATTGAATCATTATTTTTATATAGTTAAAAGGCCCGTTGGTCAAGTGGTTAAGACACCGCCCTTTCACGGCGGTATCACGGGTTCGAATCCCGTACGGGTCATACGTCAACTTCTTAATGTTTAAAATTAAGAAGTTTTTTTATTTTAATAGGGCATTATAGAGCTCTTTTCGACATTCACTGTCTAACGGGCTTACGCTGCTTTTTTTATTTAAAAATGAGAATAAAAAACTATATGATTGCTTCGCAATCTAAGCCATGACAGAAAAGAGAGAGTATCATATAATTAACATAGGAAACGTTAATCCGATTCTTTAATGGGTTTTGCCGAACCTGTATAAAAAACTGGATGAACATTTTATCTTTTGCGATAAGCCGAATACATCTTAGAATGTGAAAATAAAATTACAATATTTTATAGAATGTTCTGTTTCCTAAATTATTTGATGGAGGTTTTCATCATGGAAGTTATGATTGAGACATGTTGTGGAATCGACGTTCATCAGAAGACAATTGTATGTTGTATATTAGATGGTCCTTTGGACACCAATAAACCTAAAAAGTCATATAAGATATTTGGTACTCGAACTAGTGAATTACGGAAAGCACTTGAATGGTTAGAAGAAAATGAAGTTACTGATATTTTTATGGAAAGTACAGGACAATATTGGGTACCGGTGTTTAATATCTTTTCCGAAGGAAATGTAAATATGGTTCTCGCAAATCCAGAACATATTAAGAATGTACCTGGTCGAAAAACAGATATGAAGGATGCAGAATGGATTGCGCAACTTGGACGAGTTGGTTTAATTCAAAACTCGTATATTCCAGCACCTGAAGTTATGGAATTACGTCTAATGACTCGCCGTAGGCAATCCTACACTCAAAAACGAACCCAATCGAAGAATGAGTTACACAACATTCTTCAACGATCTAACATTAAGTTGACGGGTTATTTAAGTAATATCTTTGGAAAAACTGGGCAAGCCTTGCTCCAATTATTTATAAATGGTGAAGTCTTAACTCTTGAATCTGTTGGAGCTTGTTTACATGGCAAAGTGAAAGCTTCTTCCAAGGATATACTTCAAGCAATGGATGGAAAAATATCTCTAACAGATAGGCGATTGCTTGATGATTCGTTAGATGAGTATCAATTCTATACTCAGAAAATCAAGAAAATAGAACATGATATCGAACAATATATTTTATCTCATTTTCCTCTGGAATATGAGTTGCTCCAAAGTATTCCTGGTGTGAAGCAACATAGTGCAGCGATTATCCTAGCAGAAATTGGTCCAAGTATAGAGGCCTTTAGGACAGTGAGCCACTTAGCTTCATGGGCTGGACTTTCACCTGGTTCTTATGAAAGTGCAGGAAAGAAGAAATCTTCGAGAGTAACTAGAGGTAATAAATATTTAAAAACAGCCCTAATTACTAGTGGTGGAATGGCCGGAAGGTCACGTGATCCAGCTTTCCGATCGTTATATCACAGAGTATCTAACAAAGGAACCAAAATAAAAGCAGTTGTGGCATGTGGGCACAAGTTACTACGAATCCTTTATAAGATTTTAGATGACAAAGTACCATATGACGAAAAAAGAGCACTAGGTCTGCGGCAACAGAAGCTAGCACTCAATTAATTAAAAAATTTCCTTGTCTTAATTATAGCATGGTATGTCTTTTTTTGCTTTTTTTAAGGTAATTCTTTTCAAATAAAAAGACCATCAATACTTATAAAAAGGTATTGATGGTCTTTTTTAGAATCAGAAAAATCGAGTACTGACAATAGCTGCAAATATTAAGAGGAAGAAAATGGAATAAGCAGATAATTGCTTAAGTCGTGAGGAACGTTTCATTTCTTCCTTTTTAACGGAATGAGAAGAACGCATTACTTTTACAGCCATCGGTATACTCAATAATAAAAACAAGGTAGTATATCCGAAAGTAGGCCATAATATAAAGAAACTACTCAAATAAAGGAGTACGAGTAAGCCGATAAATAAAATATGCAAATTTTGAACAGAAACTATTGTTTTTTGTGCTAAAACTGCTATTTGTTCTAGTTTTAATTGGTAATTACCTAACTCTATCAGTAGTGCTAAAACAATTAAGGGAATACTCCATAAAAAAAGCGTATTTGGAATAAAAGATAATTGAATAGAAAAACTAAGATAAGTTAAAATACCACCTTTAAAAATGGCTTGCATAACAATGGAGAACCAATCCATTCCAATTTTGATTAGATAAGAATGTCCTTGAATCAACAAGCTGTAAAGCACTAAAAGCAGGCCTATTAAAGCGTTTAAAGAAGAAATAAAATAAATAATTACTAAAAGATTAATCGTTTCGCTCACCAGTAAAATAAAAGTCAATACCTTTTCAGGCTTTTGGAGCCAATTGTCAGCCATCTTTTCTAAAAATTGGTTGATTAGAATAAAAAGATAAAGCATAAAAAAAGGAAGAAGAGATAGTTTAACTATTTGGGCAGCATAAATGGTACCTGTTAATAAGTAGGTCAGGGGAGTTGCTAAAATAATAAAAAGTGGGTGGGAGAAAAAATCTCTCCATTGTGTATAAATAAATTTATTCAACGGTAAAACTCCTTTCGCTTGCGTCTCGTTTCTATCTTACCAAAAATTACATGAAGACACAGTATAAGGTTAAATTAATTTGAAAAAATTAAGTAGCAAGTTATATGAAGTAGAAGACACACTTACTCATTAGTGCTAAATTTGAGAGTTTAATATTTTTCTAAGTAGGAAACTGATTTTAGTCAAATGAAGAAAATAATATGTGCTTAGGCTGGCCTTTAATCAACTTTTCTAAAATCAAAATATTCTTTACCTAAAGTCTGGGAAGTGTGTTAAAATGTATAAGGTTTGCAAATGGATTCCCGAGAGGATTCGCTTGATAAAAAAAGTGGAGAAGCCTTGTAACCGAAAATTTAAAGGGGGAACAAAAATGACAGAAAGAAGATTATTTACTTCTGAATCAGTATCAGAAGGACATCCAGATAAAATTGCTGACCAAATCAGCGATGCGATTTTAGATGCTATCCTTGCCAAAGACCCAGATGCACGTGTAGCATGCGAGACAACTGTAACAACGGGTCTAGTATTAGTGGTTGGTGAAATATCTACCTCTACTTATGTGGATATTCAAAAAGTTGTTCGTAACACCATTCGTGATATTGGTTATACAAGAGCTAAGTTTGGGTTTGATGCCGATACATGTGCAGTGATTGTAGCGATTGATGAACAATCTGCTGATATTGCTCAAGGCGTAAACGATTCAGTTGAATACAAAACAATGAATGAAGATGAACTGGATCAAATTGGAGCAGGAGACCAAGGATTGATGTTTGGTTATGCAATCAATGAAACGCCTGAATTGATGCCGCTGCCTATTTCGCTAAGCCATCGTTTAGTTAGAAGACTGGCGGAACTGAGAAAAGATAAAACACTTGATTATTTAAGACCAGATGCTAAATCTCAAGTAACTATCGAATACGATGAAAATAACCAGCCTTTACGTGTAGATACAGTAGTGATCAGTACACAGCATCATCCCGATACAACTACTGCTGAATTGAAAAAAGATATGATGGAATTAGTCATCAATCACGTTATTCCAAAAGAATTATTAGATGAAAATACAAAATACTTTATTAATCCAACTGGCCGTTTTGTGATTGGCGGGCCGCAAGGAGATTCGGGCTTGACTGGACGTAAAATCATTGTTGATACGTATGGTGGATATGCTCGTCATGGCGGCGGAGCATTTTCTGGTAAAGATCCGACGAAAGTTGACCGTTCAGCTAGTTATGCTGCTCGTTATATCGCTAAAAATATTGTAGCAGCAGGTTTAGCTGAAAAATGTGAAGTTCAACTAGCTTATGCTATTGGTGTCGCACATCCAGTATCCATCGCCATCGATACTTTTGGAACGGGAACTGAGAGCGAAGCTAATTTAATTGCTGCAGTAAGAGCGAACTTTGACTTGCGACCAGCTGGAATTATAAAAATGCTGGATCTTCAAAGACCTATTTATAAAAAAACAGCTGCTTACGGGCATTTTGGCAGAACGGATATTGATTTGCCTTGGGAAAAGACAGATAAAATCAAATCATTAAAAAATTCTTTAGCGTTATAATCGACGAGCGTATTCTAATCTTAAGAGGGTTAGGATGCGCTTTACATATACGCATAAGAAAAATTAACTATAAAATAATTTAATTGGAGGTAAATATGGAAAAAAATAAAAAACAAACAAATGTAACGATCGTAACGATTGCGATTTTTGTGGCGACATTTATGACGGCTGTGGAAGGAACGATTGTTTCAACAGCTATGCCGACGATTATCGGCAGCCTTGAAGGAATGGCCATTATGAACTGGGTCTTCTCGATTTATTTATTAACTAATGCTATTATGACACCTATTTATGGGAAATTATCAGATATGATCGGTCGGAAACCTATTTTGATAGCAGGATTGCTTATTTTTGTAATTGGTTCTTCTTTATGTGGACTTTCACAGACAATGACTCAGCTGATATTATTTAGAGCTATTCAAGGGATAGGAGCCGGTGCAATCATGCCGGTAACATCAACAGTTATTGCTGATATTTATCCGATAGAAAAACGTGCAAAAGTAATGGGGTTAAATGGAGCAGCCTGGGGAGTAGCAGGAATTTTTGGACCTTTGTTCGGTGGATTCCTAGTGGATAATTTAAGCTGGCACTGGATTTTTTATATCAATGTTCCTATTGGAATCATCACTATTTTGCTGTTTTTATCTTTTTTACACGAAGAGTTTACGTATGAAAGAAAAGCCGTTGATTATTTAGGAAGCATTTCTTTAACAGGCACTTTATTGTTCTTATTATATGGTATTCAAATAATAGGAGATACAGAAGTATTTAAGCTTTCTATGTTGGTCTGGTTCGCTGCCTCATTGATTTGTTTCGCTGTTTTTATATTTGCAGAAAAACGTGCAGCCGATCCTATTTTACCGCTAAGTTTGTTTAGTAGCCGGACTTTTGTTATTCAAAATTTAGCTGCTGCCTTAGTCAGTGGATTTTTAATAGGAGTAGATGTTTATATTCCTATGTGGATGCAAGGTTTAAAAGGATTAAAAGCCGCAATGGGAGGATTTGCAATCACACCAATGTCGCTTACTTGGATCGTAGGATCTTTTATAGCTGGACAAATGATGCTTAAACGGCCGGTTAAAACTATTTTAACGACTAGCTTGCTAATTGTAAGTATCAGTGCTTTGATTCTAACTTTACTACCTTTCACAACGCCTTTTTACGTTTTTCTTTTAGTTACTGCACTCATTGGATTAGGTATGGGATTAACGATTACAACCACAACCGTTACAATCCAGAATGTTGTTCCTAAAAATCAAATCGGTATCGCTACATCGGTAAATACACTATTTCGGATTTTAGGACAAACCATTATGATCTCTCTTTATGGAATTGTTTTGAATAATAAAATGGCAGAACAACTGCAAGTTCATCAATCAAAAGGTGTGGAAAGCAAAATGATGAACGAACTAATCAATCCATTGACAGCGATTCACTTGGATCCAGAGTTATTGCCAACCCTGAGAACAATTTTATATGATGGCATTCACCATGTTTTTATCTATGGATTTATTACTGTTGTACTTGCTTTAGTATTCAATCAGTTTGCAAAAAAAGAAAATGTGATTTAAGTATAAAGAACTGCTGACAGTGTTTCATTACTGCCAACAGTTCTTTATTTGATTACTTTTTTTCAATTATGAGTAAAAAGGGCGGATCGTTGCGTTGATTGATAAATCCATAATACAAGACGTTAAAAAATTGTTGGGGCAATTGTTCAGTAAATGCTAAAACAGCTTCTTTTTCTGTCTGGCCTCCTTGATGCCCAGAATAAATCACCAATAGAACCAAACCGCCTTTTCGCAGCATAGGCAGGATGGCATGGATTGCTTGAATCGTTGTTTCTCCTTTTGTAATGATTTTCTTATCGCTTTTTGGCAAGTAACCTAAATTAAAAATCGCCGCAGCGATTTCTGTTTTTGCAGGGACTACGCTTTTTAAAGTCTCATGACCTTGCAAATAAAGATCAACTTGTTCGCCTAACCCTGTTAAAAGAAGCTTTTCTTTGGTGGTTTGCAGAGCCTGTGGTTGGATATCGAAACCATAAACTTTACCGGTCTTTCCTACTAAAGTGGCTAACAAAATGGTATCTCCGCCATTTCCGACGGTAGCATCAATAACCGTATCTCCCGGTATAACAGTATTTTTTAATAATATATGACTGTAACGCATAGCATTTTCAATCATTTTGGTATCCTCCTATCTTTCGAATTCTATCTTAACATGAACATTTCAATTTTTAACGCAAAAAAATACCACTTGAAACGATTCAAGTGGCACAATTTTATTCACTATGCGGAGAAGTTCGCTTATTAAACCAGTGCAGCCACCTTGGGTAAAGTGCAATCATTAAGAATAACCAAGCTCCACCTAATAAGTATCCGCCTAAAACATCAGAAGGGAAATGGACGCCCACGTATATTCGACTGATACCGATTAAGAAGACAAGTACAGCTGTAAAAAATAAAATGCATCTTTTCCAGATGGAACGTCTAGTGAGCTGAATGAGCAGAAAAGCAATTCCGCCGTAGCAAATCAATGATCCCATGGAGTGGCCGCTGGGAAAACTATAGCCGCCTTGCACAACTAAGTGTTTAATTGTTGGGCGCTGCCTCTGGAAAATTTCTTTAACATAGTGATTTAGCAAACCTGCTCCTAAAAGAGCTTGTAATGCAAACCAAAAAGCTATACCTAACTGTTTCGTTCGCCAGAATAAAAAAGAGCTGAAAAAAACAATCGATAAAACTATGGCTGTCACACTGCCCAAGTGCGTAAAGGCGATAAAAAAAGTTGTTTTATTTTCAGCTCGTTGGTCTAAAATAGGCTGACTAATAAATTGATCAAAAGAGTGTATCCAATCTGCTTGAACATAGAGCCCAAAAGCAACCATACTGAATAAAAAAAACAATAAAAAGCTTGTAAAATAAGGTGCTTGTGAAACGAATTTTTTTGTATGCATGTTCTCATACTTTCTACTAATATTTTTTACATGAAGTTAAATTAAACAAAACAAAATTGTTTGAAACAAGTACTCATTTTACCACAACATTTTTATCTGCACAAATTTGGGAGACATCATCACTTAAAAAATGAGAAAAAAGGATAATTAATTGTTTTCAAACTCTTCTTCTTGCTCTGTTAACACAGAAATATCGCCTGTATCTGTTTTTAATTGCATGGAGTGGCTGCCTGCTCCAAATTGAGCAGTGGGCACAGACTTATCGAAAAGCGAAACACTGCCTAAGTTGGTGGAAGTAGTTATTAATACATCAGAAGGAAGCTGTTCTGCGGTAACAGAGATCGTTCCAAAATGCGTTGTAAATGCTGTTTCTTGGTTAAGCGTATGGTTGGCTAAAGAAATCGTGCCTGTATCTGCTTGTGCAGATAAGCTTCCAGTTACTTGAGAAAAATCAATTTGTCCTGAATCAGTTGTAACGGCTGTTTCTTTAGCAATCACTTCATTAAAATAGGTAGATCCTGAATCTGAATCAACTGCTACCTTTTGAATAGTGGATTGATTCAAATACGTTGTCCCCGCAGAAGTTTGTATAGATAAATTCGCTAATTGGCTTTCTGCTACAGACACATCTCCGCTATCTGTAGTGATCATTAAATCTGATAAAGCTAAATGGTCGACTGAAATTGTGCCGGCAGTGGTATCAAGAGCCAACAAATCGATGGACTCAGGTACTTCAAGTGTAATGCGAACATTTTCAAACTGCAAAAAATCTAAAACTGTATTCGAACGTTGCTTATGTTCTTTAATAGCTAAGTTTAACTGATCCCCCTTCTTAGAAGAACTCAATTGATAAGCTGTTGCGTTGGTATCCAGTCCTTCAATTTTAACAGATAGCTCTTTTGAATGAGTTTTAGCGACTTGTATAGTGGCTGAAGAGCCTGTAAGGTTGATTTTTTTAATACCGTTAACGGAAATTGTTTCTTGCTGAGTGACGTAGATTGAGTCATAGGCTTTTGCGTATGTAAGAACTGCCCCAATACTTCCAACGATAATAAAAAGAAAACTTAAAATAATAAGTGCTCTCATTTTTTTCTTCATGCTTGAGAACCTCCTGAAATCATCCGAATTGACCATGAAAAATAGCGTCTGAACAGCTTAAGTGAAAAGGAAGTGAGAAAATAGCAAATAACAGTGACAAATAAGCCAAGTCCGCACAATAAAATAGAGATGAATAATTGAAATAATGTAGCAGCTGATACAACATTAATTAGTCCGAGAATACCGACTACGGGTGCAAAAATCAATACGATTCCAGAGATCCATGCCCCAAAAAGTAAAAATAGAAGAGAGACAAAGGGAATAGACAAAATAACTAGATTGACTCCAATAATGAACACCGCTCTGACAAAATAAATGAATGGAGAAAAATTGTTTTTGGGATAATCCTTTTTTTGCTTTGGAGTTTTGTGTTGGGTTTCGAATTCAACCCAGTCGCCTTGGCTATAATGGTCTTCTTTTAGATGAGGCGGCAGGCCTCGATCAGTTAAGATGGTAGCGGCTAATCGGCTGGGATGGCCTAGTTCTTTTGCAATTTGCTCTTCAGACTTTCCAGCGTCTAAACCAAGTCTAAATTTTTCTTGATAATGGGATAAAATCTTTAGTACTTCTTGCTGTGGTAAATCAACCAAATTTAATTTTAACTCAATTAAAAAGTGTTCTTGATTCATCATTTTGCCTCTTTCTTATAAAATATTTTTTCAATACATTAGTTTTTTTGAAAAATCACAACTTCTTATAGCTCTTTCTAAGATACTATACCGCCTGATATAACCTATCACAATAGCAATAACGATAAATAAGCCTTAAGTCTCAGAGCGTTATCAGTCTTGAAGTTGAGAAAGCAAAAAGGTGCGTTTAAAAAACAACAAAGAATTCACACTTCCTTATTAAATCCTTAATAACTATTAGGTACACTAATATTAGCTAGAAGATAGGGGTGTAACAAAATGCTCATAGATGACGTGGAAAATTTAGAAACTATTGGTTCTGGTCAAATAAAAAGTATTGAGTTTCCAAATATAATCTTGCAAACAGAAGCTAACCAATTAGTAAAAATTAAAACAACAAAACAACAACAAGCAGATGTGATTTTTTGGGAAGCAATAATGAACATTAAAGAAGCTGAGATTTGGCTGCCATTTCAAAAAGAAGTAAATTATTTGTTGGATTTTGATTGGTTGGTCGACCCTCAATATACTTAATTTCAAAATATGAGAAAGAGAGCGGAAAAAGTTTTTTAAGCTCGTGTCTATCTTGGGATTGCATTTAAGAAAAATGAATAAGAAACAGAAAAAATGGGTGGGACTTTTGTTTCATCCTCTTTTTTATCTAAAAGGCGGATTGTTATTTACATAAGAAATATTACGTTTGTGTAACGTATATTAAAAAATGGTCATGGAGCTGGATAGTTCTATTAAAACAGCTTACACAAGGCTATAATAGGAGAAGGATTAAGAATAAGTAGTTTTCACGATTAAATTGTTTGAGTATAATCGAGGGAATCGTTTAAATCAGGAGGTATAGCATTGGAAAAAACTAGAAAAGAAAGAATCGTCGCTACAGGTAGTAAGAAGTTGTTTGGACAAATGAATCAGTCAAGTGCTGTGTATAAAAGAGGGACAGCAGTGTTAAGTACAACTTTATTAGTTAGCTTATTGGCCTTTCCTTCTTTTTCAGCATCTGCTAGTGCTAATGATTTAGCTAAAACAAGTAATAAAACTTTAGAAGACCAGTTAGAAAATAAACCAGAAGTTGCTGCAGAAGGTACAGAAACTGCTGTCGAAACAGCTGCTTCATCAGCAAATCCAAAAGAGAACAGTAAAGAAGTTCTGTCGGAAGAATCGGTCATTGAAAAAGACCAAAAAGTAACAGAATTAAAAAAATTATTGACAGCTGAAGCTTTTGAAAGTTTGGACTTTGAAAAACTAAGCAGTGAAGAAATTGATGAGTTAATTACAGAAGCATTAAGTTCTTCACAAGAAGATGTGAAAGATACTGAACAGCTGACAGAAGAAGGAACAATTGCTTCTGAGGAATCACTTGCAGAAACTTCTCATGCTGAAAACAACGAAATTCTGTTAGATTCACAAGTAGAAGAAAATAAAACAGCAGATACATATCAATTAACTGCAGAAAAAGATGTCATATCTGAAGAAGAAAGTACACAAGAAACAGAAGAAGTGAAAGAACCAGAACAAATGAAAACTGATGCTATGGTGAACGAAACAGCAAAAGAAACAGTTGTAGCAGATTCAACAAATAAAACGACTGAAACAGAAAAAGTGACAATTGAAGCAGATGAAATAAATGAAGATGTTGCTGAAGAAAGTAGCTCAGTTGATAAAACTGCAGAACTGACAGAGGCAGCTCAAGAAAAAGCAGCACAAGACAAAGCGGCTCAAGAAAAAGCAGCACAAGACAAAGCAGCACAAGAAAAAGCAGCTCAAGAAAAAGCAGCACAAGAAAAAGCAGCTCAAGAAAAAGCAGCACAAGAAAAAGCAGCAAAAGAAAAAACAGCAAAAGAAAAAGCAGCAAAAGAAAAAGCAGAAAAAGAAAAAGCAGAAAAAGAAAAAGCGGCAAAAGACAAAGCAGCAAAAGAAAAAGCAGCTAAAGAAAAGGCAGCTCAAGAAAAAGCGGCAAAAGAAAAAGCAGCAAAAGAAAAAGCAGCTAAAGCCATGGAGAACTCAAAAACATACGTCATTAAATCTGGTGATACATTAAATAAAATTGCTAAAGCAAATGGAGTTTCTGTAGCTGATTTAAAGAGCTGGAATAAATTATCTTCTGATTTGATTCATGCAGGACAAGTATTGTCCGTAAATAAAGCTGCAGCTGAAACTGTAAAAGCAGCAACAGCAGCAACAACAGCTTTAAATACGAATAAGGCAATTCAAACCATGTCGAATGCTGAATTTGTGGAATTTATTGGAGCGTATGCAGCTAAAGTTGCACCTAAAAATGATTTATATGCTTCAATTATGATTGCGCAAGCAGCTTTGGAAAGTGGCTGGGGTTCTAGTAAATTGTCTGCTTCTCCAAACCATAATTTATTTGGAATCAAAGGCAGTTATAATGGACAATCTGTAACAATGTATACTTCAGAATACAGTGCAAGTGGCGGCTGGATCTATATCCCGCAGAACTTTAAAAAATACCCATCTCATGCAGAGTCTTTACAAGATAATGCAAACTTATTGAAAAATGGAACGAATTGGGACAATGGCTATTATTCAGGTGCATGGATGAGTAATACTAATAATTATTCAGAAGCAACGGCTTGGCTTCAAGGTCGTTATGCTACCGATCCTTCTTACGCTTCTAAACTAAATGCAATTATTAAAAATTATGATTTAACAAGATTTGATAGAGGCTACACTGGTGGAAATGTAACGGCTCCTTCAGTACCTGCTAATCCAAATCCTGCTCCAACGGTTCCTGAAAATTCCAATACAGTGACTTCTTCCTATACAGTGAAGAGTGGCGACACGTTATGGGGAATCGCAAACAGTAAAGGCGTTTCAGTTGCGAATTTGAAATCATGGAACAACTTGAAATCCGATACGATTTACGTTGGCCAAAGCTTGAAGATTCAAGGCGGTACAGTAACACCACCAACTACGAATACAGGAAGCGGATCTACTAGTTCTAATTCTGGCAACACAACGACTTCTTCTTATACAGTAAAAAGCGGAGATTCTTTATGGGGAATCGCAAACAGTAAAGGCGTTTCAGTTGCGAATTTGAAATCATGGAACAACTTGAAATCCGATACGATTTACGTTGGCCAAAACTTGAAGATTCAAGGCGGAATAGTAACACCACCAACTACAAATACAGGAAACGGATCTACTAGTTCCAATTCCACTAATACAACAACTTCTTCTTATACGGTGAAGAGCGGCGATACGTTATGGGGAATCGCAGACAGCAAAGGCGTTTCAGTTGCGAATTTGAAATCATGGAATAACTTGCAAACCGATACGATTTATGTTGGTCAAAGCTTGAAGATTCAAGGCGGTACAGTAACACCACCAACTTCAAATACAGGAAGCGGATCTACTAGTTCTAATTCTGGCAACACAACGACTTCTTCTTATACAGTAAAAAGCGGAGATTCTTTATGGGGAATCGCAAACAGTAAAGGCGTTTCAGTTGCGAATTTGAAATCATGGAACAACTTGAAATCCGATACGATTTATGTTGGTCAAAACTTGAAAATTCAAGGTGGTACTAATTCAGCTAATAATAGCTCAACGTCAAGTAATACGGTATCTTCTAACACAACAACTTCTTCCTATACAGTGAAGAGCGGCGATACGTTGTGGGGAATCGCAGACAGCAAAGGCGTTTCAGTTACGAATTTGAAATCATGGAACAACTTAACAACTGATACGATTTATGTCGGCCAAAGCTTGAAGATTCAAGGCGGGACAGTAACATCACCAACTACGAATACAGGAAGCGGATCTACTAGTTCTAATTCCACTAATACAACGATTTCTTCTTATACAGTAAAAAGCGGAGATTCTTTATGGGGAATTGCGAATAGCAAAGGCGTTTCAGTAGCCAACTTGAAAACTTGGAACAATTTAAAATCTGATGCCATTTATGTTGGTCAAGCATTAGCAATTAAAGGCAGTTCTTCTACAAGTACAAAAGAAACCGTCGCTAGTCCAGATACAACTGCTTCAAATCTTTCCGTTGGTTATACTGTCAAAAGCGGCGATACGTTATCTGCTATTAGTTTAAAATATGGCGTTACGGTATCAGATTTGAAATCCTGGAATAAATTAAACAATGATACGATTTATGTTGGTCAATCTTTAAATGTAAAAGTTGGAAAACAAACCAATACTCCGGTTACTCCAGTTTCAACTGTTAATGAAAAAGTAAATACAACTAACCAAGCTAGCTATATTGTAAAAAGCGGCGATACGCTGTGGGATATTGCTAATCGTTTAACTGTTTCAGTAGCAGATTTAAAAGAATGGAATTACCTAAAAACAGACGTCATTTTTATAGATCAAGTTCTTTTGACTAAAAAGTAAATAGAATGAGGATAGGGGCTTAAACCTAGAGGAGACTCGTCGTTTAAGCTCCTATTATATGGTGGTTACTGGTTTTTCTGCACTGGTATGAACAAACTTTTCCGGCCTAACTAGTATATGTGTTGGTCGGAAAGGAAGAACCAGGTACGGCTGATGAAGTGAGCAAATTAAGAAATAATCTACTCCTGACCGTAGAATGCTTTTTGAATAAGAGCTTAAAGGGTATTTTACTATTGCCCAAAGAACGTTTATTTGATAGAATGAAACCAATAGTTTAAAAACAAAGAAAAGGAATAGTAGAAATACTTCTTTTAAAGAGAGTGCATGGTTGGTGGAAATGCATAAAGAAAAATTTTGAACTCGCCTTGGATGTTGCTTTACTGAAAGAGTACAGTAGGTAAAGCCGTAACGCCTGCGTTAAAGGTAAGATGAGTCTACAAAATAGTAGAAAATATAGGTGGTACCACGATCAATGAAATGTTTAATCGTCCTATGAGCAACAGATAGTTTATCTGCGCGCTCATAAGACGATTTTTTTTATTAAAAGAGAAAATACAGAAAGAAGGCAGAATGATATGAGTTTTAATCATAAAACGATTGAAAAAAAGTGGCAAGATTACTGGAAAACCAATAAAACATTCCGAACAGCAGAAGACTCGGAAAAAGAAAAATTTTATGCCTTAGATATGTTCCCTTATCCATCTGGTCAAGGATTACATGTAGGACACCCTGAAGGATATACCGCAACAGATATCCTTTCTCGGATGAAACGAGCACAAGATTACAATGTTTTGCACCCAATGGGGTGGGATGCTTTTGGACTGCCGGCTGAGCAATATGCGCTTGATACTGGTAATGATCCGGCAGAATTTACTGCACACAATATTGAAACGTTCCGACGGCAAATCAACTCTCTTGGTTTTAGTTATGACTGGGAACGAGAGATAAATACAACAGACCCTGATTTCTTTAAATGGACACAATGGATTTTCACAAAGTTATATGAAAAGGGGCTGGCTTATGAAGCAGAAGTAGCAGTAAACTGGTGCCCGGCATTAGGCACTGTTTTAGCTAATGAAGAAGTGATCGATGGAAAAAGTGAACGCGGTGGTCATCCTGTTTTCCGTAAACCGATGAAACAATGGATGTTGAAAATCACAGCTTATGCTGAACGTTTATTGGAAGATTTAGAATTAGTTGATTGGCCTGAAAGTATCAAAGATATGCAGCGCAATTGGATTGGAAAATCAGTTGGAGCAAATGTAGTGTTCAGTGTTCAAGATACGAATGAAGAATTTACTGTTTTTACTACTCGCCCTGATACTTTATTTGGAGCTACTTATTGTGTGTTGGCACCTGAATTAGATTTAGTAGAAAAAATCACAACAGCAAAACAAAAGGCAGAAGTTAAAGCTTATATTGAAAAAGTGAGTTTAAAAAGTGACTTAGATCGAACAGATTTAAGCAAAGAAAAAACGGGAGTATTTACAGGAGCTTATGCAATCAATCCCGCTAATGGGGAAAAAATGCCTATTTGGATCGCTGATTATGTTTTAGCTTCCTATGGTACAGGTGCGATTATGGCCGTTCCAGCTCATGATCAACGAGATTATGAATTTGCTAAAACATTTGATTTAGCTATTGTTCCAGTTTTAGAAGGCGGAAATATTGAAAAAGAAGCTTTCCAAGAAGACGGCCCGCATATTAATTCTGATTTCTTAAATGGATTGGACAAAGAAGCTGCGATTGTTAAGATGAATGAATGGCTAGAGGAAAAGAGTGTAGGAAAACAAGAGACTACGTATCGATTACGCGACTGGTTATTTGCGCGTCAACGATATTGGGGTGAGCCGATTCCCGTTATTCATTGGGAAGATGGAACTGCAACAACTTTGCCAGAAGAAGAACTGCCTTTATTGCTGCCTAAAACAGAACAAATAAAACCAAGTGGTACGGGCGAATCCCCTTTAGCTAATATTACAGATTGGGTCAATGTAGTAGACCCTGAAACAGGTTTGAAAGGACGTCGTGACACAAATACAATGCCACAATGGGCTGGAAGCTCTTGGTATTTCTTGCGTTTTATTGATCCGAAAAATAAAAAAATGTTGGCTGATCCTGAAAAATTAAAAGAATGGTTGCCAGTAGATATTTATATAGGCGGAGCAGAACATGCGGTATTGCACTTGTTGTATGCGCGTTTCTGGTATAAATTCTTATATGATCTTGGTGTTGTTCCGAATAAAGAACCATTCCAAAAATTATTTAATCAAGGAATGATTCTAGGAGACAATAACGAAAAAATGTCTAAATCAAAAGGAAATGTGGTAAACCCTGATGATGTGGTAGAAAAATATGGAGCAGATACTTTGCGTATGTATGAAATGTTTATGGGACCTTTAGATGCATCCATTGCTTGGAGCGAAAATGGACTAGAAGGCAGCCGCAAATTCTTAGACCGTGTTTGGCGTTTGATCGTAGATGAAGAAGGGAAAGTTCGCGATCGCATAACGACTTTTAATGATGGAAGCTTAGATGTGGTTTACCATCAAACAGTTAAAAAAGTTACTGAAGATTTTGAACACCTTCGCTTTAATACAGCTATTTCTCAAATGATGGTATTTGTAAATGAAGCGTATAAAGCTAAAGCTTTGCCAGTTGATTACATCAAAGGCTTTGTCCAATTATTAGCACCCGTAGCTCCTCATTTAGGTGAAGAATTGTGGGCGATGTTAACAGGAAGCGATGCGGGAATTTCTTATGTAGCTTGGCCAACATATGATGAAGCTTTCTTAGTTCAAGATGAAATTGAAGTTGTTTTCCAAGTAAACGGGAAGTTGAAAGCTAAAGCTCAAGCAGCAAAAGAAATCAGTAAAGATGAGTTAGAAACTTTAGCCATGAATAATGAAAAAATAAAAGACGCTATTGCCGGAAAAACGATTCGAAAAGTGATCGTAGTACCTGGGAAATTAGTTAATATTGTTGCAAACTAATAGAAGAGTAGAAGCTGCTGGGGTACTAAAACAGCAGCTCTTCTTTTGGAGAAAAAGATAAAAGCAAAAGAGAAAATTAAGTTTTGGTAAATATCATGGTGACTGCCAGTAAAGGCATTGCAACCAAAATGGTAAAGAAGTAGAATAAACATTAGTACATAAAAGTATGAGAGTAGGGTATGGAAAATGTCAAATGATACTATAAATGAAAATAAGAAAATTGACGAAAAAAGTTCAAGAGACAAAATGGTCAGCGGCTCTGCTTGGATGACAGGCGGCAGTATTTTATCTCGTCTTTTAGGTGCGTTATATATTATCCCTTGGATGGCTTGGATGGGGACACAAGATGTAGCGACTTCTGCAAACGCCTTATATATGGTAGGTTATACCCCTTATGCATTATTTTTATATATTGCAACAGCTGGCGTACCATCTGCTATCGCTAAACAAGTTTCTTATTACAATGCTTTAGGGGAATATCAAGTTAGTCGTGACATTTATAAAAAAGGACTACAGCTGATGGCGGTCACAGGAATTGTTTCAGCAGCGGTCATGTATTTGATTGCTCCATTTATTGCTGCTAATAGTCCAACTGCTTCAGTAAGTGATGGAACACAAGTTATTCGCTCCTTAAGTTGGGCGTTATTGATTATCCCTTGTATGAGTGTCACTCGTGGCTTTATTCAAGGTCACAATACAATGGCACCATCTGCTATTTCACAATTCATTGAACAGCTAGGCCGCGTTATTTTTATGTTGGCGGCAGTATACATTATCCGGATTGTCATGAATGGAGAAGTAGTTGATGCTGTATCTGCTTCTACTTTTGGAGCATTTATCGGAGCTTTGTTTAGTATTTTATATTTACTGTATATTATTTGGCGGAAAAAGCCCGAGTTGGATTTTCACGTGGCCAATAGTAAAAATAAAATACAAGTTTCGACTAATGATATTTTAAAATCCATTATTAAAACAGCGATCCCTTTCACTATTATCGCGTCAGGAATCACACTGTTTCAACTGATTGATCAATTTACATTTGCACCGATCATGAATAGGGTCGGTGAGATGACAGCGAAGCAAATTGAAAATAATTATGCCGTTGCTGCAGGAAATGCAAACAAACTCATTATGATTGTTATTTCTTTGGCCAGTTCAATGGCGATTACTTCTGTTCCTTTGATTGCAGAATTACTAGCTAAAGATAAAATGAAAGATGTAAGAAATCAGTTAAGCGACAGCATTCAATTGTTTTTCTTTATTATGTTGCCCGCTGCAATTGGAATGGCAGTAGTTTCAAAACCACTCTATACCGTTTTTTATGGTTATAGCGCCTTTGGGACAAATATTTTACAATTGTCTTCTTATATGAGTATCTTTTTAGGCTTGTTCGTCTTACTGGGGTCAACACTTCAAGCAGCCAATCAAACAAAACCAGCGCTAACTGCAATGGTAATTGGTTTAGTAGTTAAATTAGTTACACAATTTCCATTACTGTATCTTTTCCACACTTATGGGATGCTGGTCTCAAATATAGTTGGTTTTGGCGTAACAATTTATTTAATGCTGCGTACCATTTATAAAATGACGCACTTAGACTTCAATCGATTGTTCAGACGTATTTTATTAATGGTATTGATAACTTCCGCCATGGCGCTGATTGTTTTCCTTATACAAAAAGGAATGTATCAGTTTATTGACTCTAAAGACCGGATGGGATCATTGATCAATATGGGTGTTTCAGCAACAGTCGGCGGGATTTTTTATTTATATGCTACTTTAAAAGTACGACTAGCTGATCGTTTATTAGGCAGTCGAGTAGCAGGGTTAAGAAGAAAATTAAGAATCAAATAATGGCAAGAACTAGTTAGCAGCTGTTAGAGGTGCTGACTAGTTCTTTTAATATGATAAAGATTGGAGACAATAAGATGCGGTTGGATAAATTTTTAGCACATACAGGATATGGTTCTAGAAAAGAAGCGAAAGAATTGTTGAAAGGCAAACAAATAACGGTTAATAATCGTTTGGTGAAAGATGGAAAAATTCAAATTGATCCTGAAAAGGATCAGGTAACAGTTTCTGGTGAAGTGGTAAAATTCCAAGCTTTTTGTTATTTTATGCTGCATAAACCACAAGGTGTAATCAGCGCAACAGAAGATAATCTGCATAAAACGGTGATTGATTTACTTGCGCCGCAAGACCGTTTACTACATCCCTTTCCAGTAGGTCGTTTAGATAAAGATACAGAAGGTTTGTTATTGATTACTAATGACGGCAAGTTAGCACATAATTTATTGTCTCCAAAAAAAGAAGTAGATAAATGTTATGAAGCAGTTATTGAAGGAATCGTTGATGAAGCAGATATCCAAGCATTTGCAGATGGCATCATTTTAGATGATGGTTTTATCTGCCGATCAGCTCATTTAACGCTGACTGGCATCGATTCTGATAAACAAACTTCAACCATTCAAGTAACTATCCATGAAGGAAAATTTCACCAAGTTAAACGCATGTTTAAAGCAGTGAATAAAAAAGTACTTTATTTAAAACGAGTAACGATGGGGCCTTTAAAGTTAGACGAAACATTGGCTTTGGGAAAGTATCGCAAGTTGACTGAAGTAGAAATCGAACTTTTGAAATCAATTAACTAAATTAAGGAGCGTTTGTCCCGAAAGAACGGTTCATGGACAAACAAAGGCCAGAAAGTAGGAAGTTTGTCCCAAAAGAGCAGTTCATGGACAAACCAAGACCAAAAAACAAGAAGTTTGTCCCGAAAGAGCAGTTCATGGACAAACAAAGGCTAGAAAGCAGAAAGTTTGTCCCGGAAGAACGGTTCATGGACAGACAAAGGCTAGAAAGCAGGAAGTTTGTCCCAAAAGAACGACTAAAGGACAAATTAAGCCTAAAAATCAGTAATTTTTTCCTTCATTGATCAAAGAAGAGTATTGAAAGTTTCTCTGAACCCTCTATTTGCTAAACTTATTTTTAATCAACAGTGAATTTGTTAAGTGTGGCAGGCAACTGATTGATAATATGGGTAGGCAAGACAACATATTGCTTTTCAGCTAGCTGATCGCCAATATAGCTATGGAGATAAACAGCGGCTAAAACAGCAGATTTTGTATCAGGAATTTGAGCGACTAAACCGGCAATGATTCCCGCTAATGTATCTCCCATCCCGCCAGTGGCCATAGCTGGATTGCCAGCTTCGTTTTTCCAAACATCTTCCTTGAAATAAACTTCTGTTTGGTGTTGTTTTAAAACAACCGTTGCATTTAACTGAGCGCGTGCTTCACTATTTACGGCTTCATTTTGTTCAGTTGGCTTTAACCCGCTTAATCGTTCCCATTCACCCAAATGTGGAGTATAGATCGTATTGTCGTTTGGCGTCGGCAAGTCATATTTTGCCATTAGCGTGATAGCGGAACCATCGATAATGATGTGTTGATACGGCTGGACTTGAGCCAATAGAAATTTCAATATTTTTAATGAACCAGTTGAATCGCCCATACCTGGACCAATCGCCACAACTGATGCGGCTTTTATTTGCTGTTCAAGTTGTTTTTGGTTTTTCCAGTCGACCACCATTGCTTCCGGTAAATGAGCATGCAAAGCCGCGTGATTGCATTTATCGGTAGCAACCGTTACTAGACCAGCTCCACTGTGAACAGCTGCAAGTGCCATTAGGATCACTGCGCCTCCCATTCTTTTACTTCCTCCAACTAAAAGGACTTTCCCGTAATCTTCTTTGTAACTGTCAGCTTGCCTTTTTGGAATCAAACCTTGTATTTTTTCTTGATTTAGTCTGTTCATTTTTTCCCTCCTCAAGAGTTAGTAAGTTAATTATAAAGGCAAAGGCGAAAAAACACATCTTTAAAACATTGGTCAAATATTTAGGAAATAAGAGACGAATATTGGTATGCGACTGAAAAAGTGATATGATAGAGGTGTTGAAAAAAGGATGGGAGTGTTGAGCATATGACAATAGATTGGAAAAAAGAAGTAGCAGCACGTAAAGAAGATTTCTTAACGGATTTAATTTCTTTGTTAAAAATAGATAGTGTTCGTGATGACAGCCAAGCAACTGATGATGCCCCTGTCGGACCTGGACCTAAAAAAGCATTGGAAGCCTTTTTAGCATTAGGAGAACGCGACGGTTTTATAACGAAGAATGTTGATAGTTTAGCCGGCCATATCGAATATGGCGATGGAGATGAAACACTTGGAGTTTTAGCTCATGTTGACGTTGTACCTGTAGGCACCGGCTGGGAAACAGACCCTTTTGATCCAGTTATTAAAGAGGGCCGTATTTATGCCCGCGGATCTAGTGATGACAAAGGACCGGGTATGGCTGCTTATTACGCATTAAAGATTATTAAAGAGTTGGATTTACCTGTTTCTAAACGGATTCGTTTTATTATCGGTACAGACGAAGAAAGCGGCTGGATGTGTATGGACCGTTACTTCGAAGTTGAAGAAAAACCGGATTTCGGCTTTTCTCCCGATGCAGAATTTCCTATTATCAATGGAGAAAAAGGGATCTTAACAGAATATATCAATACCCAAGGAACGACGGAAGGCGGCAAAAATACGTTAATCAGTTTTGATGCTGGCTTGCGTGAAAACATGGTTCCTCAAGATGCAACAGTTATTTTTAAAAGCGAAGAAGCAGAGAAATTTGAAAAAGATTTCTATGACTTTATCGAAACAGCACCCGTAACAGGCACTGTTTCTGTTGAAGCTAATCAAGTAACCATTGAAGTTAATGGGAAAGCAGCTCATGCCATGGAACCGCGCGGCGGAGTCAACGCAGCAACATACTTGGCAGTCTTTCTAAATAGATACTCATTTGGCGGAGATGCTAAAGCCTTTTTAGAAATGACAGCTGAATTTTTCCATGATGATTCAAGAGCTGAAAAATTAGGATTGAACCATGTTGATGAGGTAATGGGCGATTTAACAATGAATCCGGGAGTATTTACCTTTACCCCGAAAGATGGCGGAATGATCGCTTTAAACTTCCGCTTTCCAAAAGGAGTCAGTGTGGAGAGCATCGAAATTGAATTAGATAAGAAGCTTTCTCATTACGGTGTTACATTAGGACGGGGAAAAGAACAACTGCCGCATTATGTACCAGCAGAAGATCCTTTAGTTCAAACCTTGCTGAATGTTTATGCGAAGCAAACAGGACTGGAAGCACATGAACAAACGATTGGCGGAGGCACATATGGCCGGTTGTTTGAACGTGGTGTAGCTTATGGCGCCATGTTCCCAGATAGCGTGGACACTATGCACCAAGCAAATGAATTTATGGCAATTGATGACTTAATGAATGCGATGAGCATCTATGCTGAAGCCATTTATGAATTAATCAAGTAGATTACACCATTTTATAAAAAAATAGTATAAGAAACAACAAAAAATAAGACGAGAGAAGATTAAAATGCTGCATACAGCTGCATTTCTAAAAACTTTTGTCTTATTTTTTATGGTCCTATAACATTTGACGTTAATCAGTTAAAAATAATTTAGAAATACACCTCAAATATTTCTGGAGGAAGAGGGAGTTGCTTGTAGCCATGTAAAAGGATACAAGGAGAATTACTTAGCGTTAGGCTTTAGCTGCTACGCTGGGTTTGAGCTTGTAAGTTTTGAGACACGTTCTTCGGCTCAAACGGTCCCATGGCTTTCCACAAGCAACCCCATATTCCGGAGGAAATTTTCTTACCAACGTTAAAAAATAAAGAACTTTTTTATTCAGTAAACCTTTTAACACACTAGATCGAGCAGTTGAATATAAGGTATAATTTTTGAGTAGACTAAAACATGACTTTTTTATGCGGTAATTTTCTGCCTTTATAATCAAATATTTGCCCAAAATAATTTGGCTTTGATTCAGTCCGATAATTTTGCACCACCACTTGCATGCGAGAGTTAATGGGGCCTTCTATCGTAATAATAGAATATTCTTCAATAGCATACACAAATTGATAAGCTTTCATCCCAGCGACTAAACAATTAAAATGACGTCCATCTGCTTCGAGTGTGAAACGGCATAGAGGTGTTCCATTGTGCGTATTGATAACCTTAACTTCTGAAACAACTTTTCCTGTAATAATGGCGGAATTCATATTAGCAGCTCCTTTGCTGGATACTTTCACTATAGATAGTTACATTTTTATTATACGAACAAACGTTCTATAAGTAAAGCGAACAGAACATGAAATAAGCTGAATTCCTTAAAAAAAGCCCGACCAGAGTTTTCTGATCGGGAAAGTGAGTATTTGGTATTCTAAAAAAAACTAAGCATAAAGTAATAAAAATCGAAAAAGAGAAAGAATCAATAGCTTAAAGGGCTTGACGGTAAATGCGTCGGCTTACTTCCAGAGTTTGATCGCCGCGTTCAGATAGTGCAGTTTGTTCATGTCTTTCTAATTGAGCTACTAATGGGTCGATCACTTCTTCGCCTAAACCGATATCTTTAAAAGAAGTAGGAGCGCCTAAGCTTTCAAAGAATGTTTTTGTTTTTTCAATAGCGGCATCGATTTTTTCTTCATCGTTGCCAGTGGTGATATGCCAGACACGCTCAGCATACTGTAAAAGTTTATCCCATTTTTCTGCTTTACGCACGGTTAATAATGCCGGCAAAACAATAGTCAAGGTTCTGGCATGATCAACTTGATAAAGAGCTGTAATTTCATGTCCCATATCATGAGATGCCCAATCCTGAGGTACACCAGGGGAAAGAACGGTATTTAAAGCATTGGTTGCTGTCCACATAAAGTTAGCCCGCAAGTTGTAATCATGATTGGTTTCATCAATAATATTGGGTCCAATTTCAATCAAAGTTTGCAGTAAACCTTCCGCAAAACGATCTTGAACCATAGCACCTACAGGGTAAGTCAAGTACTGCTCGATGATATGCACGAAAGCATCAATCACTCCGTTAGCTAGTTGACGTTCTGGTAAAGTATAAGTAATTTCAGGTTCTAAGATAGAAAACTGCGGAAAAACAAATGGACTGCCAAAACTTAATTTTGCTTGTTTTTCTTTAAAAGTAATAACTGATCCAGCATTCATTTCTGAACCTGTTGCGGGCAGCGTTAAAACCGTAGCAAATGGCAAAGCAGTAGTGACCGGTAGACGTTTTCCGATGCCGCCTCCAAAAATATCGATTGGATCGCCATCAAAAGGGACTGCGGCAGCAATAAACTTAGTTGCATCAATGACGGAACCGCCGCCAACTGCTAGTAAAAAGTCATACCCTTCATTTTTGATTAATTCTACAGCTTTCATAGCTGTTTCAAAATTTGGGTTTGCTTCGATACCGCCGAATTCTCCAATTTCGTAACCCTTCAAAGCCGTTTTAACTCTAGCTAAAGTTCCAAATTTTACCACGCTGCCTCCCCCATAAGTAATCAGAACTTTCTTGCCATGCGGAATCAGTTGACTCAATTCAGGAACACGGTTTTTGCCAAATACGATTTTTGTTGGGTTGTAATAAGTAAAATTGTTCATTTCATTTTTCATACGTCTTTTCACTCCTTTGTTTAAGTGTTTTTAGTATAGCACAACTTTTGTACGATTAAGCGCAGAGAAGTAAGAAAAGGAAAGGAGTTGCTCCCGTGCAGATAAGAATCAGAAAGTTATAAAATAACCATTGGTTTATGGTATATTTAGTTAAATATGTTTAAGAAAAGGAGTGAAAGAATGTTTTTAGCGTGGAAAGAAATAAAATATTCAAAAACACGTTTTGCATTAATTATTGGCGTTTTGGTTTTAGTCTCTTATTTAGTTTATTTTCTAGTTGGTTTAGCGTATGGGTTAGCGCAAGATAACCGCACTAGTGTAGATAAATGGGAGGCAGATGGAATTGTGCTGACCGATGAATCTAATACGAATATCAATATGTCCATGATGACATTGGGACAAGCTAAAGAAGTGACCGGTGAAGAGGTGGCTTTTTTAGGACAAGCTCCAAGTGTTGTCAGAAAAGCTGGAAAGACTGGTGAAGATGCTAAAATAAATGTCACGTTTTTTGGTATTGATGCTGATCAATTTATTATGCCGGAAGTAATCGAAGGCAAAGCATTTAGCGGAAAAGATGAAGTCGTGTCTGACATCAGTTTGAAAGAAGAAGAAGGCGTGGAGATTGGAGATACCTTAGAGCTGGCTGGAAATGACAAAGAAGTAACCGTTGTAGGATTTACAGAAAATGCTAAATTCAATGTAGCACCGGTTTTGTATACGACTATACCGGCTTTTCAAGAAGTGCGTTTTGAAAAAGCGGATGATTCTGATAATGGACGTATCAGCGCAGTAGTCGTTAGGGGGGAAGGCGGGTCATTGGATACGGTACAAATCGATAATGATGACTTGGTCGCTTATCCGATTAAAGAATACATTAATAAAATACCAGGCTATACTGCGCAAGTTTTGACCTTTGGGTTGATGATCGGTTTCTTAGTGGTAATTGCTGCTGTTGTGATTGGCATCTTTATCTATGTCTTAACCTTGCAAAAAACCAGCATGTTTGGCGTGATGAAAGCCCAAGGAATCTCGAACAGGTATATTTCTGCTTCAGTTGTCGCACAAACTTTTTTATTAGCGGCAGTAGGAGTGGGAATCGGATTAGGCTTAACTATTTTAACAGCTCTAGTTTTACCAGCAGCGGTGCCTTATCGAACCAACGTAGTCTTTCTAGCGGCGATAACGTTTTTATTGATTTTAGTAGCTGTATTAGGTGCTTTGTTTTCAGTCAGAACAGTAGTCAATATTGACCCATTAGAAGCGATCGGTTAGGAGGGGACAAGATGAAATTAATCGAATTAGTTGATGTAACGCGTACTTTTGGCGAAGGACATACGAAAGTTGAAGCATTGAAAAAAACGAACTTTTCAGTTGAAGCAGGTGAGTTTGCTGCAATCATTGGGCCGAGCGGTTCAGGTAAGAGTACATTGTTAACGATTATCGGCGGATTGCAAACTCCTTCTGAAGGAAAAGTAATGATAAACAATCATAAGTTTAGCGAAGTGCCTGAAAAAGAACGAGCTGCTTTGCGGTTTAAAGAAATTGGGTTTATTTTGCAGGCTTCAAATTTAGTACCATTTTTAACGGTGGAAGACCAATTGCGTTTGGTGAACAAAGTAAACAAAACTAAAATGGACACAACTAAAAGCGATACTTTATTAGACGAACTTGGAATAAAAGAACTGAAAAAGAAATACCCAAGCGACTTATCAGGGGGAGAACGCCAACGTGCAGCTATCGCACGAGCAATTTACCATGGGCCTTCGGTTATTTTAGCAGATGAACCAACAGCTAGTTTAGACTCCGAAAAAGCATTTGAAGTGGTCAAAATTTTAGCCCGTGAAACCAAAGCACAAAAAAAAGCTACCATTATGGTCACACATGATGAGCGGTTAATTGAACATTGTGATAGTGTATATGTGATGAAAGATGGAATACTGACAAAAAAATAATAAAAAAAGAGCTAATGAAAAAAATATTTTTTATTAGTTCTCTTTTTTTACAAAAAAAGCTATTGCTACGCTAATAACTAGAATAAAACGGTGATTATTGAACGCGCTTACTTTTAGCAGAGTGGCTTTATGATGAAAATAAGATTAAAATAACGTTTGACTATTCTAATTTTTGCAGGTATCATTCAACTACAACATACATTTAAGGGGTGGGAAAACATTATGAGAAAAGAAAAACAATTGACCTTCGCATCTGTTATGCCTGCTGCTCTTCTAAGTAAAAACAACTTAATTTTAATTATGCCCTAGGATTCGAACTATTCAATTAGTTGAGTCCTAGTTTTCGTATCCTGGGGCTCTATCGATTCTGTTCGGTAAACAAGCCCTTCATCTTTTCTGAAGGGCTTGTTTTTTGGTGCGCCCGGCATGGGTGATAACTTGGTGGTGAAAGTCCACTACAGGCTTTGCAGTAGGAACTGTTAGCGAATAGCAAGGGTGTCCCCCGTGAGGAGGAAGCTGGACGCAAACACTCGCACTGACGAACAGAAATCTCATACAAGGCTGACTGGAGATGGACGAGCTTGCCAAATAAAGTGAAGTCCTATACTGCACGAATCTCCTACAGTAAATGAGGCAGTGACATGAGTGGAAGGTTATCATTCTTACCCGGGGAGGTCTCACTAGCGGCAAACACCGTAGTAACAACGAATAGTGAGAAGTCAGCAGATGCCATAGTAGGAGAACGCCGTTCTCTGAAGGGCAGAACAATAATAATCTTGAAGAAACAAGGAGGTGAAGTCACTACAAAATCGCAGAAAACATCGTGGTAAAGACCGAAAAGATGGCTTCTTACAAAGGGACAAGCTGGAAGCGAAAGAGTATGTAAGAGCGCGTAGTAGTGACAGCATGGAGATGAAAGAACAAGATGGTATCACGTTAATAGATAAAGTCATAGAGAGTGGTAATCTATGGCAAGCGTATGAAAAAGTACGAAAAAATAAAGGAGCTCCAGGAATAGATGGTATCACGGTCGAAGAGCTAGAGGACCATATGAAGAAATATTACCCAACGTTAGTACAGAAACTAAAGGACGGTACGTATAAACCTCAACCTGTTCGAAGAGTGCCCATACCAAAACCAGATGGTTCTAAACGTTATTTAGGTATTCCAAGTGTACTTGATAGAGTTGTTCAACAAGCTATTTTGCAAGTTATCGACCCAATGATTGACCCCTATTTTTCAAATAATAGTTTTGGTTTCCGTAAAGGTAAAAGTGCCCATCAAGCCATACAAAAAGCGGAAGAATATTATGAAGAAGGGTATAGAATAGTGGTCGATTGCGATTTGAAAAGTTATTTCGATACCATCCACCATCAAAAGCTTAGAGCCTATTTAGAAGAATTTATCCAAGATAAAGTTGTATTAAAGTTAATCTGGAAATTTCTTCGCTCTGGGATATTAGATAAAGATATCTATATCGAAACAGATAAGGGGGCACCGCAAGGTGGCCCACTGTCACCTTTACTCGCAAATGTATATCTAAACCAACTAGATCGAGAACTAGAAAGAAGAGGGCATAAATTTATTCGTTACGCGGATGATTTCGTTATCTATGTTAAAAGTCAGCGTGCTGGTGAAAGAGTCATGGAGAGTGTTACTGAGTATATAGAAAAAGATTTACGACTAACAGTAAATCAAAAGAAAAGCAAGGTGACCACTCCAACAAAAGCGAAGTTTTTAGGATTCCATATTATGAACCACATGGGAAAGTTGGATGCCGACCTGCTAAGTCGGCACAACGAAGATTCAAAGACAAACTTCAAAAACTAACTAGTCGTAAACGACCAGGAACTTTCCTGAACATTGTAAAAGAGATTAATCAAGTTACCGTTGGTTGGATTAATTATTATGGTATCAGTTATATGAAAACCTTTATAGCAGAAACACAATCCTGGTTAAACCACAGGCTTCGGCAACTTATCTGGAAACGATGGAAGAAAGTTAAAACACGTTATACTATGTTAAAAAGATATGGTATCCAACATGATGACGCATTAAAATTAGCTGCTTCTCGAAAAGGGTACTGGAGAACATCCAAAAACCACATTATTCATACAGCTATAACAAAAGACAGACTCATAAAGTGGGGATTAAAAGATTTATCCCAACTGTATGCGTCTGCCCAAACAAGATACTCAAGTTATTGAACCGCCGTATACCGAACGGTACGTACGGTGGTGTGAGAGGTCGGAACCGTAAGGTTCCTCCTACTCGTTTTTTTAAGTAAGAGCATGGAAAAAGCAGAAGGACTTATGGTTAAAGAGAAAGGAGAACATCAGGCTAGAGCAAGAAAAAGAACAGCAGTAGAGAGAATAAATGACAAAAAAGGAGAGAACAACTATGAAAAAGCAAACAAATAGTGGAATGAAGAAATGGAGCATCTTAATGAGCCTAGTAATTTTTTTATTCTTATCCGGCTGCGGCAATAAGGCAGAAAAGGAAGGAGGGCAAGTTAAAGCCACCTCTCAAGACATTCTCTACATAGGGATGACCAACCCGCCAGATAATTTCAGCCCGATAAATGCAGCTGGTGTATCTGCTCGGTGGGCGCAGCGTTTCTTCTATGACGCCCTGTTGGATATGCCGGATGCATTGACATTTCAACCGAGATTGGCAGATAGTTTTGAAACAGAAGATAATCAAAACTATACGATCAAATTAAATCCAGATGCCAAATGGTCTGATGGCATACCTGTTACGGCAGAGGATGTGGTTTTTACCTACAACTTGATTGCGGATCCTGAAGTAGAAACAACACGTGGTGTAGCGGTAGCTTCATTGGAAGGTGTAACATCTTCTGGAAAACTGGAAGAAGGACTAACGGAGATTCCCAATTTAGTCGCTGTAGACGATAAAACAGTCACATTAAAGACGGAAACACCAGTCGATCCGAACTATTTAAAAGAATTTCTTGCTTATGGTATTTTCATTTTACCGAAACACGTATGGGAAGTGACACCCAAAAGCGAATTGGCCAATGCTAGTTTTGTAACCCAACCTGAAGTAACAAGCGGACCGTATACTTTTGTTGAGTACGTAAAAGATTCTCATATCGAATTGACTGCAAATTCCGATTACTATCGTGGTGAACCTGAAATCAAAGAAGTCTTTTTAAAAGTAATGAATGGTACTAACTTAGTAACTGAACTTCAATCAGGCGGTTTGCACATGAATGCCAGCGGAGGCATTGGAGAAGTTCCAACACAAGAATTAAAAACAGTTAAAGCACTAGAAGGATTGGAAGTTAGCGTACAACCAAGCTTGACGGTTCAAATGATGCCGATCAATACGGAAGTGTTTAAAGATAAATACATCCGTCAAGCTTTAGCACATGCCATCAATCGTCAGCAAATCGTGGATAGTTTATTGGCTGGCCAAGGGGAAATTGTCGATAGTATGTATACTTCTGTTAGTCCTTATAAAAATGAAGAACTGGAAACAACGGCCTACGATCCTGAATTGGCTAAGAAGTTGATTGCTAAATCCGATTTTGATATGAACCAAGAAATAGAAATTGTCGTTCCGGTCGGCAACAAAGTGAGAGAACAATCCGCTGTTTTAATTCAACAAGATTTGGAAGCTGTCGGATTTAAAATTAAATTGTCTAATTTTGATTTCCCAACAGTTATGGAAAAAGGGCGTGCTGGCGATTTTGATTTGATGATGTACGGATATTCATTGAACATTGATCCGGATGTATCGAACTATGTTGGCCCAGACGGTGTCTCCAACTATTCGAATTATGAAAATCCTAAGAGTACTGCTTTATTAGAAGCAGGATTAGCCGAAACCGATCCAGAAAAACGAAAAGTGATTTATGATGAAGCACAAGAAATTTGGCAAGATGACATGTTTATTGTACCGCTTTATTCTGCATTGGATATCGTGGTCAAAAATAAAACCTTGAATGGCGGAATAACTGATTTTTGGCCTGGTTCATTAACAGATGTCGAAACATGGACTTTAAATCAAGCAAAAAAGAAATAAATTAGCATACTAAGAACGACTGTTGTTAAGTTTCCTTACATTCGTTTTATTTTTAGAGATAATTGGTTATTGTAATTATAAAAAGATTAAATTATAGTTTGACTTTTATCATTTTAACGGGTAGAATTTAAAAAAAATTTTAAAACATGTGGGAAATAGCTAATTATTGTATTTAAACGAGAATAGAAGTTAGGAAACCTGACATCGTAACAAAGAACAAAGAAAAAAGCAGCTAAGAGGTTAATAGAAATAAAAAAGAAAAGAGGGGCTTAAATGGGGTATAACGAATGGGAAGAGCATTTAGCAAATAATTTTGATGAAACGGTTGCTTGGAGACGACATTTGCACCGCTATCCAGAAATTTCTTTTGAAGAGACGGCTACAAGAGCTTATATTTTTGAAAAACTAACTGAATTTGGTTATACAGACATCCGTACGAACGTAGGTGGCGGAGGCCTGGTTACACGTTTGGTAGGCGCACAACCAGGACCTAGAATCGCTTTTCGAGCAGACTTTGATGCTTTGCGTATTCAAGAGGAAACACAACTGCCTTTTGCTTCGGTCAATGATGGAGTCATGCATGCTTGTGGTCATGATGGACATACCGCAATTCTGTTAAGTGTTGCAAAAGTTTTAAAACAATTTGAAGCAGAGCTAAAAGGCGAAGTCGTTTTTATCTTCCAACACGCTGAAGAAATGTTGCCGGGTGGAGCGAAAGCAATGATCAAGGATGGTGCTTTAACAGACGTTGATTACGTTTATGGACTGCATTTAAGATCACCATTAGAATATGGAAAAGTTCAATACTGTAGCGGCTTCTCCATGGCGGCAGCAGATTTTTTTGAAATCACGATTCAAGGAAAAGGCGGTCATGGTTCAAGTCCTCATACATCGGTTGATCCAATTGTTGTCGGATCTCATTTAGCCAATCAGCTACAGACACTTATCAGCCGTACGAAAAACCCAATGCAAGCGGGTGTGTTGACTATTTCGACTTTTCAAGCTGGAAGTGAAGCGAACAATGTTATTCCAGATACAGCACGCTTAAAAGGAACGGTTCGAACTTTTGAACCAACACTGCGCAGTCTGCTTGAAGAAAAAATAAAAACGATGGCGGAACACATTTGTGCAGCGTATGAGGCGACTTGTACTGTTACGTACACAAAAGGGTACCCTGCAGTTTATAATCATCCGGCTGAAACAGAAGTTGTACAAAACTTGTTCAGCGAAAAGTTCGGTGCTGAAGCAGTAGAATCCACACCATTAAGAATGGGCGGTGAAGATTTCGCTTATTTTCTTGAAAAGAAACCCGGTTCGTTTTTCTTTGTTAATTCAGGAAATGCTGAGAAAGGGATCATTTACCCGCATCACCATCCTAAATTCGATATTGATGAACGGGCATTGTTAACAGGCGGAAAGGCATTCTTAGCAATTGCAGAACATCACTTGTTAGAACAATCAGAAGTGCTTGTAAAGAAAAAAACAGTTGTTGAAACAGCAGCAGAATAAAAACAACTTAGTTTGTGAGGAGTGGATAGAATGAGTTATGAAAAATGGACAGAAGAATTAAAAGCAAATTTTGATGAAACGGTCGCATGGAGACGACACTTGCATGAGTACCCAGAGCCTTCCTTTGAAGAAGAGCAAACAGCAGCATTTATCGTGACCCAATTGCAGCAAATGGGAATTGAAGATATCCAAACGAATGTAGGCAATGGATATGGAATCGTTGCTAAAATTTATGGGGATCATTCTGGTCCCACGATTGCTTTTCGAGCAGACTTTGATGCTTTACGAATCCATGAAGAAACGGATGTCCCTTTCCAATCGAAAAATCCCGGTATTATGCATGCTTGCGGACATGATGGTCATACCGCTTCACTCTTAAGTGTTGCGAAAGTTTTAAGCAAACACAAAGCAGATTTACATGGAAATGTGGTTTTGCTGCATCAGAATGCGGAAGAAGTTGTCCCAGGCGGAGCGAAAAGTATGATTGAAGCAGGTTGCTTGATGGGCGTCGATTATGTTTTTGGTATCCATATCATGTCTGTTTTAGAAGCAGGAAAAATTGCTTATAGTTCATCTTATGGTTCAGCCGGATCTGACTCTTTTCAAATGCAGATTCAAGGAAAAGGCGGACATGGAGCTGCTCCTCATACGACAGTTGATTCCGTTATGATCGGTACGCAAATCGTGACCACTTTGCAAACACTGGTCAGTCGTCAAGTCGACCCAGTACAACCAGCAGTAGTCACTTTTTCTGGTTTTCAAGCAGGTGGCGAAGCCAATAATATTATTGCGGATAAAGCTGTATTGCGAGGTACTATTCGGACACTAAGTCCAGAGGTTCGTGATTTAATGGAAGTACAGGTCAATCAAATGAGCCAGAGCATTGCCGCAGCTAACCAAGGGACTGTCAAAATCCATTATACGAGAGGGTACCCGTCTATTATGAATACACCGCTTGAAACTGAGCGATTAACCAAAGTGATGCAAGAGAAATTTGGAGATACGGAGGTTTTAGAAGTTGAAGCTGGAATGGGCGGCGAAGATTTTGCTTATTACTTACAAGAAAAACCGGGAACCTTCTTTTATGTAGGAGCTAAAAATGCAGCAATTGAGGCGAACTACCCTCACCATCATCCGAAATTTAAAATTGATGAAACAGCACTATTGCGTTCTGGAGAAGCTTTCTTAGCGATTGCAGAAGATTATTTAGTAAATAAAGCTGATTAAGCAAATAGGAGCAAAAGGAGGTCCTTCGATGAAAAAATATATAGTAAAAAGACTCGTGATTGCTGTGCCGGTATTGTTTATGGTCTCCATTTTTTCTTTTCTTATTATTAATCTGGCGCCTGGAAACCCGGTTGATTTATATGTTGCGCCAGATGCAACGTCAGAACAAATCGAAGCGACTAAAACAGCTTTAGGATTAAATCAGCCGTTGCCCGTTCAATACATTAAATGGATCACTAATTTGATCCAAGGAAATTTAGGCTTTTCTTATTCAACTAGACAGCCGGTAACGGCTATCCTTTTCAGTCGTGTGTCGCCGACGCTGCAACTAATGGGCATCAGCTTGATAGTCGGTTACTTGGTAGCTATTCCACTTGGAATCTATAGTGCTGTCAAAAAAAATACATGGGTGGATTATTTTATCACAAGCAGTTCTTTCTTAGGGGTTTCTGTTCCAAACTTTTTCTTAGGGTTGGGTCTGATTTATATTTTTGCTTTGCAATTAGCATGGTTGCCGACTGGCGGTATGCAAATTTTAGGCGGTAACGGAGGAGTGTTGGAAAGGATCCAGCATTTGATTTTACCAGTGATTGTTTTAGCAACAAGCATTTCAGGAAATATGATCCGCTATGTCCGTTCGAGTATGATTGATGTTTTGGGCGAAAATTATTTACGAACAGCCACCGCTAAAGGATTAAAAACAAGAGACATTTTAACGAAACACGGATTTCGCAATGCTTTGATTCCGATCATTACCGTTATTGGGATGGATATACCGAAGTTGATCGGAGGAGCTGTTGTTACTGAACAAATTTTTCAATGGCCAGGTTTGGGCCAGTTGATGATCACTTCGATCAATTCTAGAGATTATCCAGTATTGATGGCCATCAATTTGCTGTCGGCTATTGCGGTTTTAGTTGCTAATATCTCAACGGATATTCTCTATGCTGTAGTGGATCCAAGAATAAAATACGATTGAAGGGAGAGGAGTAAATGGCAGCTAATTTTAATTTAGTATCGACAAAGAGAATGGAGCAACTAGAACAAGAAGCAGAAGAACGGATGCTGGTATCGCAAGATGAAGGCTATCTCAAAACCATCGCCAAGCGATTTATGCGAAATAAAGTAGCGATGGGCGGTTTGATCGTTTTTGGGCTTGTGATTTTAATGGCCGTTTTTGCGCCTTTGATCGTGAATTACTCTCCTTACGAAACGACCGGTTTTTTTGAAATGGCTCCGAACAGTGATTTTTTATTAGGAACAGATGAAGTAGGAAGAGACGTTTTTAGCCGCTTGGTCTATGGAGCTCGCGTGTCTTTGATTGTAGGTTTAGGATCAGTGGCGATTTACATCGTCATCGGAGCAACTTTAGGTCTGATTTCTGGTTACTTCGGCGGTCTAACAGATGCATTTATTATGCGGCTCACAGAAGTTTTTATGTCTTTTCCTTACTTTATGGTTATTTTAGTTTTGGTCAGTTTGGTCGGACCAAGTATTTGGACAGTGACGATTGTATTGGGACTGCTTGGCTGGCCGACAGTGTGCCGCTTAGTTCGTGGAAGTGTGCTGACGATCAAAGACACCGATTTTATTCAAGCAGCTGTTTCAGTAGGGCACTCAACTCCGCATATTCTATTTAAACAAATATTGCCGAATGTGCTTTCACCCATCTTGGTCAACGCAACTTTTGGGATTGCCAACTCGATTTTAACGGAAGCTTCACTTAGTTTCTTAGGAATGGGAGTTCGCCCGCCAACCTCAAGTTGGGGAAACATGCTGTCAAATGCTCAATCATTGACTGTTTTGGCTGACCAGCCGTGGCGCTGGGTTCCGCCAGGTATCATGATTTTGCTCGCTGTTCTAGCCATTAACTTTATTGGAGATGGTCTTCGCGACGCTGTTGAAGGTGAAACAAAATAAAAACAGCTATTTAGATGCAATCAAAAGAAATGGGGATGGGAAATGAAAGAAGGTAGATTAGTAAATAAGTGGAAATTAGTGGTAGGGTATTTAATGGTTTTGTCGGTATTGGCAGCATGCGGTACAAATGCGGACTCTGAAAAAAAAGCTGACGCAGCTAAGAAAGTACCTTCAGATATTCTTTATATGGGGCTGACCAATGCTCCCGATAGTTTTAATCCTTTAAACACTCCCGGCGTTTCTGGCCGTTGGACACAACGTTTTTTCTATGATGGTTTATTAGAAATGCCTGAACCTCTTACTTTTGAACCTGCACTGGCTGACAGTTTCGAAACAGAAGACAATCAACATTATAAGATCAAATTAAACCAAAAAGCTGCTTGGACTGATGGAACGCCAATTACGGCGGATGATGTAGTTTTTACGTATAATCTGATCGCTGATCCAGAAGTGGAATCGGTTCGCGGAATGGCAGTTTCTTCATTAGAAGGAACAAATGACGTTGGGAAGCGGGAAGCTGGGCTAACGGAACTGCCGAATTTGGTAGCTGTTGACGACAAAACCGTTACATTAAAAACAAAAACTCCAGTGGATCCTAACTATTTAAAAGAAATCTTAGGTTTTGAAATTTTTATTGTACCAAAGCATATTTTAAAAGACATTCCGAAAAAAGAGTTGGCAAATGCTGACTTTGTAACACATCCAACAGTTACAAGCGGAAGTTATAAATTTGTAGAATATGCAAAAGACGATCACTTGGAATTGGCAGCTAATGAAGAGTATTACAAAGGTGCTCCAGAAATCAAACAGCTGTTTATTCGAATTATGAATGGAACGAATCTGGTGACTGAATTTCAATCAGGCGGCATCCAGGCTAATGCCGGTGGCGGCATTGGTGTTGTACCGATTCAAGATATAGCTACTTTGAAAGAACGTAATGAATTAACTGTCGATACGAATCCAAGTTATTCCGAACAATTTGCGTTGCTCAACAATGGAATTTTTAAGGATACTTCCATTCGGCAAGCGATCGCTCACGCTATCAACCGCCAGCAAATCGTAGATAATTTGTTGAAAGGCGAAGGAGAAGTATTAGAGAGTGCCTATACATCAGCTAGTCCATATAAAAACGAGGATTTAAAACCGACTCCGTATGATCCGAAAAAAGCTAAAGCACTCATTGCTGAATCTGATTTCGATATGAGCCAAGAAATCCGCTTAGTTGTTCCAATCGGCAATAAAGTTCGAGAACAATACGCGAATTTGATTGAACAAGATCTAAAAGCAGTTGGGTTTAACGTGGTCCAAACAACCTATGATTTTCCAACAACTTTGGAATTGGCGCAAAAAGGCGAATACGAAATCATGTTGATGGGGTATGCTTTTACAGTTGATCCAGATGTTTCAACGTATTTTGCCTCTAATGGAGCTTCTAATTATTCAAGCTATAACGATCCTGAAAGTGATGCTTTATTGGAAGCCGGCAAAAAAGCTACAACATTTGAAGAACGGCAAAAGATTTATAATGAATTCCAAGCATTATGGCAAGAACAGATGTATGTTCTGCCGTTGTATTCCGATAGTCAATTCGCTGTGAAACGGAATGAATTAACAGGCGGAGTAAAAGAATTCTGGGCAGGTTCTTTGTCTGATTTGTCTGAATGGACCTTATCAGGCGCTCAATAACAACAGGAGTTAATGTTAAAAGCTCTTTAAAACTAATGAGAAGAGGTGGAGAGATGGAGAAAGAAGAGGTACTGGAAGTCAAAGACTTAGCTATTTCTTTTAAAACATTTGAAGGGGAAGTAAGCGCTGTTCGCGGTGTGAATTTTGATTTATATAAAGGAGAAACACTTGCGATCGTAGGAGAATCCGGATCTGGGAAATCTGTCTCTACAAAAGCAATCATGCGGTTGTTGCCGCCGAAAAACACGCTGCTCAAAAGTGGATCGATTCAATTCGGGGAGAAAGATTTGTTGTCTCTTTCTGATAAAGAAATGCAAAAAGTCAGAGGGAAAGAAATTGCAATGATTTTCCAAGATCCGATGACCTCGCTCAATCCAACCATGACAATTGGCAAGCAAATTGCTGAACCGCTGATTGAACACCAAGATATGGACGCAGCAGCAGCTTTTGACCGTGTGAAGGAATTGCTGCATTTAGTCGGGATCAAAGAGGTGGAGAATCGGATGCATCACTATCCGCATCAATTTTCAGGTGGAATGCGCCAGCGAGTGATGATTGCCATGGCATTGGCTTGTAATCCGCAAGTTTTGATTGCGGATGAGCCGACTACTGCATTGGATGTCACCATTCAATCACAAATTCTCGACTTAATGAATGAATTAAAAGCGAAAATCAATACATCGATTATTTTTATCACCCATGATTTAGGTGTGGTTGCCAATATGGCCGATCGGGTAGCTGTTATGTATGCAGGGAAAATCGTAGAAACCGGAACAGTGGATGAAATTTTTTATAATCCGCAACATCCATATACTTGGGGGCTGCTGGCTTCGATGCCAACATTGGATACTGAAGAAACAGATCTGTATGCTATTCCGGGCAATCCGCCAAATTTATTATATCCGACTATCGGTGATGCTTTTGCTCCTCGAAATGAATATGCATTAGAAATTGACTTTGAAGAAGAACCAGAAGTTTTCCAAGTTTCGCCAACTCATTTCGCCGCTACTTGGCTATTGCATCCAGATGCGCCAGCTGTGACGCCACCTAATGAGATTGTGAGACGTAAAGAGGTATACGCTAAGTTGAAAAAACAGGAGGTGGGGTAAATGGCGGCAATACCTGAACGAAATAAAATTCTTGAGATCAAAAATTTGCAGCAGTACTTTAATGCCAATAAAAAGAATGAAGTTCGTGCAGTAAACAATCTTTCTTTTCATTTGTACGAAGGCGAGACCTTTGGGTTAGTCGGAGAATCGGGTTCAGGAAAATCGACTACCGGGAAAATGTTGTCTAAATTACTCGAGGCTACTGGAGGGGAAGTTCTGTTTGAAGGGAAAGAAATCAATAACATTAAAAACCGGAAACAACTGTTGGCATTTCGTAAATCTGTTCAAATGGTTTTTCAAGATCCGTACGCTTCTTTAAATCCTCGAATGACAGTAATGGACACAATTGCTGGCGGGATCGATGTCTACGGCTTGGCTAAAAATAAAAAAGAACGCGCAGAGATGGTTTACGAGTTATTGGATTTGGTGGGTTTGAGCCGAGAGTATGCCACCCGCTATCCACGAGAATTTTCAGGCGGACAATGCCAACGTGTCGGAATCGCGCGGGCATTAGCTGTCAGTCCTAAATTTATTATTGCTGATGAAGCTATATCTGCGTTAGACGTTTCGATTCAAGCACAAGTCGTTAATTTGTTAAAGGAATTAAAACGTGAAAAAAATCTGACCTACTTGTTTATTGCTCATGATTTGTCGATGGTAAAATACATCAGCGATCGCATTGGAGTGATGAATAATGGTCGGATTTTAGAATTAGGACCGGCAGATGACTTATACAATGCGCCGCTGCACCCGTATACAGAATCCTTGCTGTCGGCTATTCCTGCTCCCGATCCGATTGAAGAACGAAAACGTTCGAGAATGGCTTATGATCCGGCTTACCATGAATATGAGGATGAAACAAATGTCGGGCTGCATGAAATTTCTCCTGAACACTATGTCTATTGCCATATCGATGAAATTCCGTTTTTGAAAAAGAAACAGCAAAAAATGCAGCAGGCCTGATCTGATTGAATGAAAATAAAGTTAGGGGAAAACGAGAAAAGACAGCTTTAAAGTTTGTCGTTGACCGGCTTTCCCTAAAATTCAGTTGATCTAGTTCGGTAAACCTGCTAGGAAGGAGAGAAGATAATGACAACTAAAGAAATTTTTCGGAAAATAGCTGATGAACGAATGGAAGAGTTTTACGATTATTTGCGTTTGCAATCTGTTTCAACCCAGCACCGTCAAATTCCAAAAACCGTCGCATACGTGAAAAAAATGATTGAAAAAACAGGAGGAACAGTACAAGTACTTGATGACTTGGGGGGACATCCGGTTGTCTATGGTTCCTTTGAAGCTGGCCCAAATGGCAACTCTGCTAAAACACTTCTGTTCTATAATCACTATGATGTGCAACCGGAAGACCCGATTGGTGAATGGGATACTGAACCTTTTGAACCGACTGTTCGCGATGGTATTTTGTACGCTCGCGGTGTAGCCGACAATAAGGCGAATTTTATGGTACGTTTGAATGCCCTTTCGGCTTTACTGGAAACAGAAGGTGGTTTGCCTTGTAACGTCAAGTTTTTAGTTGAAGGTGAAGAAGAAAACGGCAGCCCAAACTTAAAAAAATACTTAGAAAAATACGCTGACTTATTTGCTGCTGATGCTTGTATCTGGGAGTTTGGCGGTAAAGACAAAGACGAGCGTTTTGTAATTGAAGCTGGAGTTAAAGGCATTGCTTACTTTGATGTAACTGTTGAAAGTGCTAAAGTTGATATTCATTCTTCAATGGCAGCCGTGGTAGACAATGCGGCTTGGCGATTGGTACAAGCTCTAGCAACGATGCGCACGGTTGATAATGAAATTGTGGTCGAAGGTTTTTATGATAATATCACGCCTCCTACTTCGTTGGAAAAGGAAATCGTCAGTCAATTGCCTTTTAATGAAGCAGCGACTAAAGATATTTATGGTTTGACAGGCAAATTGATTACAAAAGACAAAAAAGTGACGCCTAATGAAGCTCTGGTCTTTGAACCAACACTGACTATTAGCGGGTTATTGAGCGGCTATACAGATCCGGGTATCAAAACGGTTTTGCCCAAGGCTGCTGCTGCTAAAATTGATTGCCGACTGGTGCCTGGTCAAGAACCAGAACACATTTATGAAGTTTTGCGTAAACATCTGGATGATCATGGTTTCCAAGATGTAAAACTAGAATTAATCAAAGGCATGCATGCTTTTCGTTCAGATATGACCGATTCATTTGTTGCGACTGTTACTGAGTCAGCTCAAAAAGCTTATGGATCAGATACAGAAATCGTTCTTTCGCCGAATAGTGCTGGTTCAGGTCCGATGTACCACTTTTACCACTATTTAAAACTGCCGATATTAAGCAGCGGAGTCGGTTGGGGAAATTCTAGAGCACATGCACCGAATGAGTCCGTCCGATTAGCAGATTATTATCAAGGGACAGAGCATATCGCTATCTTACTGAACGATTTTGCTAAATAGAAAGCTTTATAAAAGGAAAAAGGGTATAACCAAAGTTAGTTGTAGATAGCTTTGGTCATACCCTATTCTTTTTTAATAAATGTAAGGCAAGTAAAGGGATGAATAGTTTTCTAAAAGATACTGGTTTTTAAAAATTATTTATAGAAAAGGGACGTTAGAAAAAAATAAACAGAAAGAGTTAAATAGTTTTAGGTTTCTTTCTTAATCCTTTTTTCTTAATATAGAAGACTTAAAGAAAAGAGGTAGAAAAATATTGGTATAATTATACTTAAAATTCAAATTTTTATACATTAAAAATAAGGCGTTTAGTAGATGAAAATGCACCTGAAATGAAGAGCGAAATGATGGTTAATAAGGGATTCCATTTTTTATTTATTGGATGAAAAATAAAATGAATTTATCTATATATGGTAGTCAGCTGTTTTATACGCTGAAAACTTTTTCTAATAAACAGTTGACGAAAGTTTAACAACCTGTTATATTAGTAGACGTCGCAGCGATACATCGCAGCAACGAAAAATAAAAGTTTCAAAAAAGTTGTTGACAAGCAGTACAGCTTCTGGTAATGTTTAGAAGTTGTCAAAACGACAACACAAACACATTAGACCTTTGAAAACTGAACAAAGCAAGAACGAAATAACTGTGTAAGGTGGTTTAACAACGGTTAAACCAAAAGTAACAAAGTGAATAATTATTCGCTAGCAAGTCAAAAGAGCTTCAAACAGCATAATCAGTTGGAACCTTTCGAGGCAACAACTACTTTTATGAGAGTTTGATCCTGGCTCAGGACGAACGCTGGCGGCATGCCTAATACATGCAAGTCGAACGCTTTGATTCTACCGGGTGCTTGCACCCACCAGAATCAAAGAGTGGCGGACGGGTGAGTAACACGTGGGTAACCTGCCTATAAGTGGGGGATAACATTCGGAAACGGATGCTAATACCGCATAACTCCAACCACCTCCTGGTGGATGGATAAAAGACGGTTTCGGCTGTCACTTATGGATGGACCCGCGGCGTATTAGCTAGTTGGTGAGGTAATGGCTCACCAAGGCAATGATACGTAGCCGACCTGAGAGGGTGATCGGCCACACTGGGACTGAGACACGGCCCAGACTCCTACGGGAGGCAGCAGTAGGGAATCTTCCGCAATGGACGAAAGTCTGACGGAGCAATGCCGCGTGAGTGAAGAAGGTTTTCGGATCGTAAAACTCTGTTGTTAGAGAAGAACAAGGATGAGCGTAACTACTCATCCCCTGACGGTATCTAACCAGAAAGCCATGGCTAACTACGTGCCAGCAGCCGCGGTAATACGTAGATGGCAAGCGTTGTCCGGATTTATTGGGCGTAAAGCGAGCGCAGGCGGTTCTTTAAGTCTGATGTGAAAGCCCCCAGCTCAACTGGGGAAGGTCATTGGAAACTGGGGAACTTGAGTGCAGAAGAGGAGAGTGGAATTCCACGTGTAGCGGTGAAATGCGTAGATATGTGGAGGAACACCAGTGGCGAAGGCGACTCTCTGGTCTGTAACTGACGCTGAGGCTCGAAAGCGTGGGGAGCAAACAGGATTAGATACCCTGGTAGTCCACGCCGTAAACGATGAGTGCTAAGTGTTGGAGGGTTTCCGCCCTTCAGTGCTGCAGTTAACGCATTAAGCACTCCGCCTGGGGAGTACGGCCGCAAGGCTGAAACTCAAAGGAATTGACGGGGACCCGCACAAGCGGTGGAGCATGTGGTTTAATTCGAAGCAACGCGAAGAACCTTACCAGGTCTTGACATCCTTTGACCACTCTAGAGATAGAGCTTTCCCTTCGGGGACAAAGTGACAGGTGGTGCATGGTTGTCGTCAGCTCGTGTCGTGAGATGTTGGGTTAAGTCCCGCAACGAGCGCAACCCTTATTACTAGTTGCCAGCATTCAGTTGGGCACTCTAGTGAGACTGCCGGTGATAAACCGGAGGAAGGTGGGGATGACGTCAAATCATCATGCCCCTTATGACCTGGGCTACACACGTGCTACAATGGATGGTACAACGAGTCGCAAGACCGCGAGGTCAAGCTAATCTCTTAAAGCCATTCTCAGTTCGGATTGCAGGCTGCAACTCGCCTGCATGAAGCCGGAATCGCTAGTAATCGCGGATCAGAACGCCGCGGTGAATACGTTCCCGGGTCTTGTACACACCGCCCGTCACACCACGAGAGTTTGTAACACCCGAAGTCGGTGAGGTAACCCTTTTGGGAGCCAGCCGCCTAAGGTGGGATAGATAATTGGGGTGAAGTCGTAACAAGGTAGCCGTATCGGAAGGTGCGGCTGGATCACCTCCTTTCTAAGGATTTTAACGGAACCTACACAGTCGTTCTTCTTTTGTTCAGTTTTGAGAGGTCTAATCTTCTCAAAATCGTTGTTCTTTGAAAACTGGATATTGTTTAATTGTAAAAATTGTAAGAAACCGAGAAACACACCGCGTTTGTAAGAGTTTGAAACGAATCCTTATCTTTTATAAGATGAGAAGATTCCTATTAACAACAACCATAGGTTAAGTTAATAAGGGCGCACGGTGGATGCCTTGGCACTAGGAGCCGAAGAAGGACGGGACTAACGCCGATATGCTTTGGGGAGCTGTAAGTAAGCTGTGATCCAGAGATTTCCGAATGGGGAAACCCAACACCCTTTATCGGGTGTTACTGTTGACTGAATACATAGGTCAACAGAGGTAGACGCAGAGAACTGAAACATCTAAGTACCTGCAGGAAGAGAAAGAAAATTCGATTCCCTGAGTAGCGGCGAGCGAAACGGGAAAAGCCCAAACCAGAAAGCTTGCTTTCTGGGGTTGTAGGACTGAACACATAGAGTCATAAATGAATGAAGTAAGAGAAGCGACCTGGAAAGGTCTGCCAAAGAGGGTAAAAGCCCCGTATCTGAAACTTCGTTCACTCTGATCAGTATCCTGAGTACGGCGGAACACGAGAAATTCCGTCGGAATCCGGGAGGACCATCTCCCAAGGCTAAATACTCCCTAGTGACCGATAGTGAACCAGTACCGTGAGGGAAAGGTGAAAAGAACCCCGGAAGGGGAGTGAAACAGCACCTGAAACCGTGTGCTTACAAGTAGTTAGAGCCCGTTAATGGGTGATAGCGTGCCTTTTGTAGAATGAACCGGCGAGTTACGATCCCATGCGAGGTTAAGTTGATGAGACGGAGCCGCAGCGAAAGCGAGTCTGAATAGGGCGAATGAGTATGTGGTCGTAGACCCGAAACCAAGTGATCTACCCATGTCCAGGTTGAAGGTGCGGTAATACGCACTGGAGGACCGAACCCACGTATGTTGAAAAATGCGGGGATGAGGTGTGGGTAGCGGAGAAATTCCAATCGAACTTGGAGATAGCTGGTTCTCTCCGAAATAGCTTTAGGGCTAGCCTCGGAATTAGAATCATGGAGGTAGAGCAACTGTTTGGACTAGGGGCCCTTCTCGGGTTACCGAATTCAGATAAACTCCGAATGCCATTGATTTATATCCGGGAGTCAGACTACGAGTGATAAGATCCGTAGTCGAGAGGGAAACAGCCCAGACCACCAGCTAAGGTCCCAAAGTTTCTGTTAAGTGGAAAAGGATGTGGGGTTGCTTAGACAACTAGGATGTTGGCTCAGAAGCAGCCATCATTTAAAGAGTGCGTAATAGCTCACTAGTCGAGTGACCCTGCGCCGAAAATTTACCGGGGCTAAACAGAACACCGAAGCTGTGGATAGAACCTTTTGGTTCTATGGTAGGAGAGCGTTCTAAGGGCGTCGAAGCTGGACCGTGAGGACTGGTGGAGCGCTTAGAAGTGAGAATGCCGGTATGAGTAGCGAAAGACGGGTGAGAATCCCGTCCACCGAATGACTAAGGTTTCCTGGGGAAGGCTCGTCCTCCCAGGGTTAGTCGGGACCTAAGTCGAGGCCGATAGGCGTAGACGATGGACAACAGGTTGAGATTCCTGTACCAGTTCGTTTTGTTTGAACGATGGAGGGACACAGTAGGCTAAGGAATACGTGCTGTTGGATATGCACGTCCAAGCAATAAGTCTGGGAATGAGTCAAATGCTTATTCCCTTAAGGACAAGTTGTGATGGGGAGGGAAATCAAGTACCGAAGTTCCTGATGTCACACTGTCAAGAAAAGCTTCTAGTGAGAAACGATCTGCCCGTACCGCAAACCGACACAGGTAGTCGAGGAGAGAATCCTAAGGTGTGCGAGAGAACTCTCGTTAAGGAACTCGGCAAAATGACCCCGTAACTTCGGGAGAAGGGGTGCTGACCATTTGGTCAGCCGCAGTGAATAGGCCCAAGCAACTGTTTATCAAAAACACAGGTCTCTGCTAAATCGAAAGATGACGTATAGGGGCTGACGCCTGCCCGGTGCTGGAAGGTTAAGAGGATGGGTTAGCCGTAAGGCGAAGCTCAGAATTGAAGCCCCAGTAAACGGCGGCCGTAACTATAACGGTCCTAAGGTAGCGAAATTCCTTGTCGGGTAAGTTCCGACCCGCACGAAAGGCGTAATGATTTGGGCACTGTCTCAACGAGAGACTCGGTGAAATTATAGTACCTGTGAAGATGCAGGTTACCCGCGACAGGACGGAAAGACCCCATGGAGCTTTACTGCAGTTTGATATTGAGTGTTTGTACAGCTTGTACAGGATAGGTAGGAGCCAATGAAGCCAGGACGCTAGTCTTGGTGGAGGCAATGGTGGGATACTACCCTTGCTGTATGACCACTCTAACCCTCAGCCATGATCTGGCTGGGAGACAGTGTCTGACGGGCAGTTTGACTGGGGCGGTCGCCTCCTAAAGTGTAACGGAGGCGCCCAAAGGTTCCCTCAGAATGGTTGGAAATCATTCGTAGAGTGTAAAGGCAGAAGGGAGCTTGACTGCGAGACCTACAAGTCGAGCAGGGACGAAAGTCGGGCTTAGTGATCCGGTGGTTCCGCATGGAAGGGCCATCGCTCAACGGATAAAAGCTACCCTGGGGATAACAGGCTTATCTCCCCCAAGAGTCCACATCGACGGGGAGGTTTGGCACCTCGATGTCGGCTCATCGCATCCTGGGGCTGTAGTCGGTCCCAAGGGTTGGGCTGTTCGCCCATTAAAGCGGTACGCGAGCTGGGTTCAGAACGTCGTGAGACAGTTCGGTCCCTATCCGTCGCGGGCGCAGGAAATTTGAGAGGAGCTGTCCTTAGTACGAGAGGACCGGGATGGACACACCGCTGGTGTACCAGTTGTTCTGCCAAGGGCATTGCTGGGTAGCTATGTGTGGACGGGATAAACGCTGAAAGCATCTAAGCGTGAAGCCCCCCTCAAGATGAGATTTCCCATCACGTAAGTGAGTAAGACCCCTGAGAGATGATCAGGTAGATAGGTTGGAAGTGGAAGTACAGCGATGTATGGAGCGGACCAATACTAATCGGTCGAGGACTTAACCAATTTTTTAAACGGTGAACGAACGGTTTTAAACCAACTTTACAGTAAACAATACCCAGTTTTGAGAGAACAACGTTCTCTTATATGTAAGATGTGCGGTGGCAACGGCAAGATGGTCACACCTGTTCCCATGCCGAACACAGCAGTTAAGCTTCTTAGCGCCGATGGTAGTGAAGGGTTTCCCTTTGTGAGAGTAGGACGCTGCCGCGCAAATCAAAAAAGGTATCATCTGCGGATGGTATCTTTTTTTGTCGTTCAAAAAGTTAATTGTTGCTCAGCTTGATTTAAAAAATGATAATGAAATTATCATGGAGTGCATCACTGTCTCAATTGTTTTGCCTACCTTAAGAAGCTGCATTTCTAGTCCTTAGGGCACGCAAATTACTTTTGCCTACCTTAAGTATAAAAAAAATAGCTTTTAAGTCACGTAAACCTTTTTTGCGTGTCTTAAGTGATTGAAATCTCTATACTTAGGGCACGCAAACTAATTTTTTGAAAGATTTTTTATAATGATTTTTTTCGGCTGCGGCCGAAAAGATCTAACTTGATGAAATAAAGTGTATAAGTGCAGTATAAAAAAGGAAATGATAACTGGTTCGTTATAGATTCTGAAAAAACAATCTATTATACAATTGCAGATGGGTAGCTTATAATCTAGTTAAAGAAAAATAAAAGAAGAGAAGGTGAATAAAATGAAACTGATGAAAAATTTACAAAATACATTTCAAGGACTCATCCATGCTAGTAATCGTTATCCGTTAACTGTCTTATTTCTTTTAGCCATTGCGGGAATAAATGCAATGGCAATTCATCAAGAACAAGAAAATTATACAAGATACTTATTTACTTTTTTTGTTGGTACAGTGCTTAGCGGAGTGGCTCAACAAGTTTATGAACGGTTTTTTAGCAAAAAAAGAGAACGTTTTTTATTAATGGGCGGAGCAGTTTTATTGTCAATCGGCTATTATTTTATTATTCGAACAACAGAGGTATATAGTTTGGAAATAAGCATAAAAACGAGTGTTGCGGTTTTTGCATTATTTTTAGGCTATGTTTGGATTCCAACGATCAGAAAAAAATTGACCTTTAATGAAAGTTTTATGTCTGCTTTTAAAGCTTTTTTCACAACAGTACTGTTTACATTAATTATTGCAGCTGGTGTCAGTTCGATTCTTTTTGCAATCGATCGGCTACTTTTTTCGGTCGATTATAAAGTTACCTTGTATATACTAAATGTCGTATTTTCTTTATTTGCTCCTTTGTATTTCTTATCTTTTACACCCATTTATATGAGTCAAAACATGAGGCAAAGTTCTGAAGAAGAACGTCTGCTGAAGCAAGAACAGTTGCGACAAGCGGTAAGTTGTCCGAAAACATTAGCAGCTTTAATTTCATATGTGATTATCCCGTTAACAGTGATTTATACAGCTATTCTGTTGACTTATATCGTTCTAAACATTCGCGGCAGTTTTTGGACCAACAATTTACTAGAGCCGATGCTAGTCTCTTATGCGGTGTCTGTCATTCTTGTTTATATCTTAGCGAGCAACATTGAAAATAAAGTTGCGGCAGTATTTAGAAAAATCTTTCCGAAAGTATTGATTCCAATCGTTTTATTTCAAACAATTGCTTCTATTTTGAAAATAGGGGAGATGGGCATTACACAAGGCCGTTATTATGTGATTCTTTTTGGCGTATTTGCTACGATTGCAGGCCTAGTCTTTAGTTTCTTGCCTGTTAGAAAAAATGGCATAGTAGCGGCTGTATTGATCACTTTTTGTCTTCTTTCAATTGTTCCGCCAATCGATGCTTTTACAGTGAGCCGCGTAAATCAAACACATTTATTAGAAGAAGTGCTGGTAAAAAATAATATGCTTGAAAATAATGAGATCGTTCCTAATGCTTCTATTTCTGAAGAAGATAAAGTACGGATTACAGAAACGTTCGATTATTTGGAAAGGATGGACTATGTGAAAGATGTTGAGTGGCTGCCAAGTAACGTTGCAACGTATCAGCAGTTTGAAACAACTTTCGGTTTTGCAAAAGAGTATGAAAATCAGAATACTAATCAGAATGGACAATATGTTAATTTAGATTGGAATGGTGAGCTAAGCTTACCTGTCAAAGGCTATGACCAACTGATTCGTTTGGATTTATATGGTTCTCAAACTGAAACATCTGAGAAAAAAACTCTTACATTTGAAAAAGACAGCTCAGTCTATACACTGGTAAAACAGCTTAAAGACGATGGTTACTACAGTCTTAACTTAACGGACGAGAAGAATAATGAACTCATCAAAATCGATATGAAAGATATATTTGATAAAATCTTAACAGATAAAAATGTTCAAAAAGGAACTTTGACGGTGGAGGAAGCAACCGTTATGAAGGAAAATAAGCAAGCCCGAGTAAAGATATTAGTTGAATCTATGGATGCTTATGAAAACCAATATAATGGAAGCTTTTATCTTTTTATTGAAATCAAATAAAAGCTATCTTTTTAAAAAAGGAAGTTCACTTGAATTAAATTTCAAGTGAACTTTTATTTTTGGTAAAAACCAAATTGAAGTATTTATACTATATGGGTTTAACGAATACTTCTTTAATAACGGATAATAAAATATAGAAGGAAATACTATTAGTTTAGATCAGCAAAACGAAACTTTTGTATTTAATTCAAGCGTGGTAAACTAGAAAGACCGAAACAATAGTTCGATTAAATACGTTTGAAATTAAAACAAACTAACAGAAATGAAACAAAGGAGCCGATTATTTTGCGTATATTACATACAGCTGACTGGCATATTGGAAAAATCGTCAATGAAGTGTCGATGCTGGAAGACCAGGAATTTTTTCTAAACCAGTTAATTGAAGAATTGAAAAGCTTAAAAGTTGATGCACTGATTATGGCGGGAGATTTATATGATCGTGCTTTTCCACCAAAAGAGGCAGTTGCTTTGGTGAATTCGGTACTGACGAGATTGATTTATGAGGTGAAAATTCCCGTGTTCGTAATTGCCGGCAATCATGACAGCAATGAGCGAGTTGAATATGGAGCTGCTTTGTTGGAGTCCAGTCAGCTTTATATAGAAGGAACAGTCAAAGAAACGACTCGAAAAGTTACGATTCAAGGTACAAATTTCTATTTATTGCCATTTGCAGACCATGTTTATATTCGTGAACTGTTAAAGGACGATTCAATCAAAAACTTGGAAGATGCCACTCGGATTCAAATCGAAAAAATCAAAGAAACGATGAATCCTAATGAAACCAATGTATTGATCGCACATGGATATGTGATCAATCTTAGTAATGATACTTCTGAAACGACCGATTCAGAGCGGCCATTGAGCATCGGAACGGCCGAATACGTCAATGTCGAATTATTCGAAGACTTTGATTATGTGGCTTTAGGGCATTTACATAAACCACAAAAAGTAAAACATGAAAGAATCCGCTATAGCGGTTCAATTTTAAAATATTCTAAATCAGAAGCCATTCAGAAGAAACAGGTCTCTTTGGTGACGCTTGAAAAAGGTCAAGTAGAAGTTGAACCGATTTATTTGGAAACCAGACGCGATATGCGGATCGTTAAAGGAATATTTCAAGACTTGATGACACAAAAGTCTGATGATTACGTTTTTTTTGAATTGGAAGATGAGCATTTTGTGATGGATGCAATGAACCAATTGCGCAGGCGATTCCCAAATGCGATGGGATTGGAATATGCAGCTAGAAAAGAACAAACCAGCACGCACTTGACCCATGATCAAGCGCGTTTGAAAGAAATTCCTTTGCAGGATCTGTTTAGTGATTTCTATCAGCAGTATAAACAAAAAGAATTAGAACCTGACCGAAAAGAAATAGTTGAAAAAATGCTTCATGAAATTGGAAGGGAAGAATAAGATGAGACCGTTAAAGTTAGTCATGAATGCCTTTGGTCCTTATAAGGATAAAGTAGCAATTGATTTTACTCAATTTAATCAAAAAACACTTTTTTTGGTGAGCGGACCAACCGGTGCTGGTAAAACAACCATTTTTGATGCCATTGCTTATGCTTTATATGACGATGCCAGTGGGACAAGTCGAGGCAAAGACTCGTTTAAATCACAATTTGCTTCAGATGAGGTTCTTTGCTTCGTTGAGTTGGAATTTGAATTGGCTGGGAAAAAATATTATATTAAACGTACGCCCGCTCAAATGGGACCAGGAAAACACAGAATAAAAAAATACAGTCCGGAAGTTGAATTTATACACGGTACGAATGTAACGACTAAAATAAATGAAGCAAATAAAGAAATACAAGATTTGCTGTCGCTTTCTTATGAACAGTTTAAACAAATCGTGATGCTGCCTCAAGGTGAATTCAAAAAAATGCTGGAATCTAATAGTGCAGATAAAGAAAAAATATTTCGGAATATTTTTCAAACGGATACGATCAAGGCTTTCCAATCCAATTTGAAAGAAGAAGCGCGTCGCTTGAAAGCAGAAGTTGAACAAAGCAATAAAATGATGGAACAATTTGTGGGCATGATTCAACCACAGGAAAATGAAGCGTTAGCTGAAGCCATTCAGTTATTGGATATCACACGTTTAGTAGAGGAATTAGAAAAATCCTTGAGCGATTACCAGGATAAAACTCAAGGTTATACAATTGAAATGGAGCGCTCACGAAAAACAATACAGCAAAATCAAGAACAAATAGACAGATTGACGGAACTGGCTCAATTAAAAAAAGTAAAAAAACAATTAACTGATTTAGAAGCAGAGATAAATCAAAAACGGTTAAGCATCGAACTGCATGAAAAAGCGCAAAAATTAAAAGGGTATAAAGCAGAACAGGAAAAAGCCTTAAAAGACAAAGAAACTGTTCAGCAGCAATTAGAATTAGACAGACAAGCTTTGGCAGAAACATTAAGTGCACTTGAAGAAAATAAAAAGGAACGTGCAGCAGCTGAAAAAGATTACTTGCATTTACCGGAAAAAAGAGAAGCTATCAATGAATTAAAACAAGAAGAGCTGACGATAAAAGCAATCGAAGCAAAAAAAAGCCAAGTAACAGCTTTTGAAGAAGAAAATCAATGCCATCAACTAAAGATAGAAAAACAAACAGCACAATTGAGGGAGTACAAAAATCAATTAGAAGAAAATAAACGGCAATTAATGGAAATTCATCAAGCAAGAATCCAAATTTTGGAAAAACAAAAACATGCAAATGAATTACAAGAGGAAAATGCTGTTTTAACTATTAAGCAAAAATCGGTTAAAGAAGTAGTTCGAACTTTAGAACAAAAAGAAACGAAATTAACTTTATTTAAAGAAACAGAGTCAGCTTACCAAGCTATTGAAGAAAAATACAAACAACAACGCTTGGCTTATAACCGAAATATTGCAGGCATATTGGCTCATGATTTGGAAAAAGATTCGGCTTGTCCGGTTTGTGGTTCTGTCCATCACCCTGACCCGGCAATTTTAACGGAAGATACGGGATCACAAGAACAATTAGAGGCGCTAGAAGAAGCGAAAAACCAAAAGTACCAAGAATATAATGCAGTTTCTAATGAAGTGCGTCACTTAAATGAACAAATCCAAGAATACGAACAAGTGCTAGAATTACACCACAGCGAAGCAGGTGAAACGTTAAAACAGCTGCAGGCTGAACTGACAGCATTAAATACAGAAAAAAACAAGCTGACTGCTGAAATTGATCAGCTGGAGCAGCTGATTGAACAAGAAGACGATCTCCAACAACAAGAGGAAAGCCATCAACAGGCAGAGCGTCAGTTGGAGATAGCTATCCAAGACTTAAGTTCTACTCGTCAAAATAACGATAAGAGAATCCAAGAAATAACTGAGGAAGTACAAAACATGAAGAATCAGTTAACTTATAAAGAACTTAAACAAGTCCAAGAAAATCTTTTGCAGCTGACAAAGGAAATCCAGCAGATCGAAATGGAACACAAAACTCAGCAAGATGAAACGGCTGCACTGGAAAAACTAGAAACACACTACCGAACGAGCCTACATTCTTTTGAAACTCAACTCAAAAACATTTCGGGCCGGTATACAGAAGCGACTGTTGAATTTGAAAAACAATTAGAAGCAGCTCAGTTGAATGAGGCATTTGAGGAACATTTATTAGAGACTGGACAAGTACAGGCACTAACAGAAGAAGTCAGTAACTATGACCAAAAAGTTTGGGTCAATCAGGAAAACTATCAAAAACAAAAAGAGAAAATAGCTGCAAGAAAAGACAGCCGTTCAATTGAAGAGTACCAATTAGAAAATCAGGAAAAAGAAAAAGAAGTGACGGAACTAACAGAAAAATACCAAGAGTTAGTTGGAATCGTAAAAAATTATGAAATGGCAAAAACAGAAATTAGTAAACATTATGCTGCTAAAAAAACTCAATTGGAAAATTATCGTTTGTATAGTGAGTTATCTGAATTAGCTAATGGTTCCAAAGAAACAGATTATGTATCATTTGAACGATATGTGTTAGCTATCTATTTTGAAGAAATCATTCTTGCAGCAAATTTACGTTTCACACAAATGACCAATAATCGGTACTCTTTATTGCGACGTGAAGAAAAAGTTAAAGGAACAGGCGCAAAAGGGCTTGATTTGGACGTATTTGATAATTATACGGGCAAAACAAGGAGTGTTCGGACGCTTTCAGGTGGTGAGAGTTTTAAAGCCTCATTAGCCTTGGCTTTGGGCTTAAGTGATGTCATTCAAAACCATAGCGGCGGAGTCAGTGTGGATACGTTATTTATTGATGAAGGTTTTGGAACGTTAGATTCGGATTCTTTAGATACTGCCATTGAAACATTGTTTGAGTTAAACCAAAGAGGACGGTTAGTCGGCATTATTTCCCATGTTGAAGAATTGAAAATGCGTATACCTGTTCATATCGAGGTAACGAAATCTTCACAAGGAAGTCATGTAAATATAAAAATTTAGGTGGCTCCAAGAAAAAATTAAAAGAGCCATCTGTTATGTAATCTGATTGTAACAGTAACGGGTATTTGTTACCGGAATAGCATCGTCAGTTCAGTCTTTCCATGCTATACTTTTTAAGTTGAGAAAAAGTACAACATCGATTTATTTTTATATTTACAGGAGGTTCGCTTTGAAAAAGAAATTAACTACAGGATTGATTGCAACAGTGATATTTGCGAGTCCATTCGCGATGCCGACACTTGTTAAAGCAGAAAGTGTTCAAGAATTAGAAAAGCAAAAACAAGAGCTGGAATCAAAATCAAATGATTTAAACAGTAAAATAAAAAAACAAGAAGATACATTAAATAACTTAGAGTCCCAAAAAGCTGATCTTGAGGGCGACGTCAAGCAACTGCAAACAAAGATCGACGAAGTGGTTCTTAAATTACATGAGCAGGAAAAGAAGTTAGCTGATTCAAAAGTAAAAATTGAAAAATTACAAAAAGAAATTGAAGCTTTAAAAGAATTGATTGCGCAACGTGAAGAAAAGCTGGAAAATCAAGCACGGGTAGTTCAAACAGATGCAAGATCTTCTAATATGGTAGAAATGATTATTTCATCAGAAAGTCTTTCTGATTTGATCGGCCGTGTCGGCATAATCAGTCAATTGGTCACCGCCAATAAAGATATTGTAATGGAACAACAAAATGATCAAAAAAAATTAGAAGCGAATGAAAAAAAGGCTGAGGAAGAAAAAGTAGCCATTGAAAGCTTAAAGAGTGAAATTGAAGTGGCTAAAAATAATCTGGTCACTCAAAAGGCTGAAATGGACGATAAAATTATCCAATTAGCTGCTCAGTACGATATGACAGAATCTGAAAAAAATTCTTTTGTGAACGAACAGCAAGTGATTGCCACTCAAACAAGTGTGTTATCTAAAGAGCTTCAACAAGAACGTCAACGTATTGTTGAAGAAGAACAGGCGCGACAAGCGGCTGCTAAAGAAGCTTCAGAAAAGGCTGCGCAGCAAGCCGCAAAAGAAGCAGAACAAGCAGAACAAGCAGAACAAGCAGAACAGAGTCAAGTTGCTTCAAATGAAACAAAAACTGCAAATAAAGCAGCAGATGTTTCACCAACGACGTCCAATAGTTCTGGATTTATTCGTCCAAGTAATGGTGTAACCACTTCACCTTTTGGTTACCGAATCCATCCGATTACAGGAGAACATAAATTGCATGGCGGGATAGATTTTGGTGGAAGCGGGCCAATCGTAGCAGCTCAAAGCGGTACGGTTGAAATAGCTGGTTATGACTCTGGCTGGGGAAATTATGTTAAAATCAACCATGGTAATGGAGTAGAAACCCTATATGCGCATATGGTTTCAGGTAGTTTAGCTGTTGCTCCTGGGCAAAAAGTTTCTCAAGGACAACATCTTGGGACTATGGGAATGACAGGTTCGGCAACAGGCATTCATTTGCACTTTGAAGTATATGTAAATGGCACTCGCGTTGATCCAGCATCTTATTTAGGAATGTAACTAAAACGAGAAACCTCTCTATAAAAAGAGAGGTTTTTTTAGTACAATGAAAGAGCAAACAGATAGGGGCAATTGGAGGATAATAAAATAATGGAAAAAATTGTATCAGCTAAAAATGAACGTGTGAAGCAATGGAAAAAATTACAAACAAAAAAAGGTCGTGAAAAAGCGGCTGCTTACTTAATTGAAGGGTTTCATTTAATCGATGAGGCAAGCAAAAATAATGCAGTTATTCTAGAATTGATCATTAGTGAAGACAATGGAGATTCTGAAAAAATTCCTGATTTGGACGAAAAAACAGTTCTTGTATCGCGCGATATCTCTAAACAATTGAGTGAAACAGAAACACCACAAGGGATTTTTGCAGTGATAGAAAAAGAAAGCACGCCTGAAACACCTATTTTAGACAAGCCCTACTTATTCTTAGATAACGTTCAAGATCCGGGCAACTTGGGAACGATGATCCGTACAGCTGATGCAGCTGGTTTCGGCGGGGTAGTATTAGGTAAAGGAACAGTTGATTTATATAACAGTAAAGTAATTCGTTCTATGCAAGGCAGTCATTTTCATTTACCGATTTTTCAAGGTGATTTAATGGAGTGGTTTGATTTATTTCAAAAAGAAAATATTCCAGTATATGGAACAGAATTAAATGAAGCAGCAGTTGTTTACCGGGAGATCCAACCTCAACCTGTGTTTGCTGTAGTGATGGGAAATGAAGGAAATGGAATGCGCAAAGAATTATTAGAGAAAACTACAAAAAATCTCTATATCCCTATAAAAGGACAAGCTGAATCATTAAATGTAGCAGTGGCAGCTGGGATTTTGATGTTTGCTTTAATAAAATAAATAGCAAAGTTGCTTAAAGAGAAAAAAATGACTTAATTATGTCTAAATTATTAAATTTCTTTCTTTTAGTGTAAAACGCAAACGTTCTACTTTTAATACGGTAAGAAAAAGTGTATGCTAGTTGCAAGTCGCGTAAACGACCTAAACTCATAGAAAAGGAAGTCTTTGAATGATCGAACCAAAATGGAAACAAGACTTAGAATACGTTGCTTTAATTGAAGACTTGCTTAATTGCGAAGAAGTTCAAAAGCTGAATGACTACACACAACATCATTTCACGACGCGTCTAGAACACTCAATTAGCGTATCTTATCTTAGTTATCGTATTGCCAAACGATATGGCTGGGATGCAAAAGCAACTGCACGTGCTGGCTTACTTCATGACTTGTTCTACTATGATTGGAGAACCACAAAATTTGATGAAGGAACTCATGCTTATGTTCATCCGCGGATGGCTTGTGAAAATGCCAAAAAGATAACTGAGCTGAGCGAGTTGGAATGTGACATTATCATTAAACACATGTGGTTAGCAACTGTAGCTTTACCTAAGTATAAAGAAAGCTATGTGGTTACTTTTGTTGATAAGTATTGTGCAGTAAAAGAAGTTGCTGTGCCGTTATCAAATAAAGTCCATCATCGAATGAAAAATATCTTAGCACGATTTAAACCAGCAGAAGCTTAAATTAAACCAGTAAATATAAAACTAGGACCACTGCAAAGTCTAAAACTTTGAAGTGGCCTTTTATTAAGTCTTATTTTAGATAAAAGAAGTATTTTTTCTGATATGCGATAAATTAATCAAATAAAGCAGGACAAATAAAAAAATTAAGGTATAATACAAAAAGTGAGAAGTACCAACAAACATATCACTTACTATTGATAACCAAAAGTGATATAATACAACAAAAGAGGTGAATAAACACAATGACAGTAAAAGATGTGAACCAAGAGATCAGCTGTGAAACTAGACAAAGAGAAATTTGTCCAAAGTTCGAACACACTTTTTCTATTTTAGGGAAAAAATGGATGGGTCTAATCATCGATGTATTGTTAGAAGGCCCTCAACGTTTTAAAGATATTGCAGCAACTATTCCCAATGTTAGTGATCGTGTATTAGTGGAACGCTTAAAAGAGTTGGAACAAGAAGGACTGGTAACACGGACAGTCGATCCGAAAGCAACGATGCGTGTTGCTTACAGTTTGACTAAAAAAGGCGAAGATTTAAGATCAGTGATGTATGAAATACAAAATTGGGCGGATGAATGGATCTGCGTAAAGAAAGATTAATTTTTCGAACAATCCTTGACTCACTCGCACCAGTTGGGTAGACTGAGTATGAAGCAAAATAATATGGTAAATAAAAACGATGACGGAAAAAAGTAATTTGGACTTGATTAGTTAAGAGAGCAAATGCCCTGGGTTGTAAGCATTTGTCTAATCGACCAGACGAAGGTTCACTTCCTGAGTTGACTTTGGGAGTTACGTTTAACGTAATGAAAAAAGTTCCGGTATACACCGTTATGTAATCAAGTGTGGATTTAGTTTCTGTAAATCCAAACAAGGGTGGTACCGCGAATCGAAGCCTCGTCCCTTTTAGGGATAAGGCTTTTTTTGCGTCCAAAAACAGATAAAATAAAGCAGTAAAAGAAGGAGAAGAAGCATGCAGATAAAAGATAAATTAGATACATTAAAAAAAGAAGCACTGGAAAAAATTTCAGCAGCTGCAGAGTTGGCGAAGTTGGATCAAGTGCGCGTTGCTTATCTAGGCAAAAAAGGTCCCATTACTGAAATTCTTCGAGGAATGAAAGATCTTTCAGCTGAAGAACGGCCGGTCGTCGGCTCGATTGCTAATGAAATCAGAGATGCCATTGCCGTTGCGATAGAGGAACGAAAAAGTGTATTAGAAATGGAAAAAATCAATCATGATTTAGCTAACGAAGCTATTGATGTGACATTACCGGGAAATCCAGTACCTGAAGGTCAGTCGCATGTATTGACTCAAATCATGGAAGAAATTGAAGATTTATTTATCAGTATGGGTTATCAAATCATTGAGGGACCTGAAGTAGAAGAAGACAGTTACAATTTCGAGCGGATGAATTTGCCAAAAAATCACCCAGCCCGTGATATGCAAGATACTTTCTATATTACGGATGACATTTTATTGCGGACGCATACCTCTCCGGTACAAGCAAGAACAATGGACACACATGATTTTTCTAAAGGCCCGCTAAAAATGATTAGTCCAGGGAAAGTTTATCGCCGCGACAGTGACGACGCGACTCACTCACACCAATTCCATCAAATCGAAGGTTTGGTTATTTCAAAAGGCGTAACAATGGCGGATTTAAAAGGCACATTGGAAGTTTTTGCGAAAAAATTGTTTGGTGCAGAACGTGAAATCCGATTGCGTCCTAGCTACTTCCCTTTTACTGAACCTTCTGTTGAAGTGGATGTTAGTTGTTTTAAATGTGGCGGAAAAGGCTGTAACGTCTGTAAGCACACAGGTTGGATCGAAATACTGGGCGCCGGAATGGTTCACCCGAATGTGTTGGAAATGTCAGGAATTGATGCAGCTGAATACAGCGGATTTGCGTTTGGTTTAGGACCAGACCGTGTGGCAATGTTGAAATATGGGATTGATGATATCCGTCATTTTTATCAAAATGATATACGATTCTTAAATCAATTCAAAGTAAAGGAGTAGAATGATGAACGTATCTTATCAGTGGTTAAAAGAATATTTAGACTTAACAGATATTACACCTGAGGAACTGGCAGACAAGATGTCTCGTACAGGTATTGAAGTTGAAGATGTGGCTATTCCAGAAACAGGCTTGAAAAAAATTGTAGTAGGCTATACTGCAGAAGTAGTGGATCATCCCGATTCTGATCATTTGCATGTTTGCCAAGTCGACATCGGCGAAGCAGAATTGTCGCAAATCGTATGTGGAGCACCGAATATTGCTGCAGGACAAAAAGTCATTGTAGCTTTACCCGGCTCAAGAATCACCGGAAACGTTAAAATCAAAAAAGGCAAAATGCGCGGACAAGTTTCAAATGGCATGATCTGTTCTTTGGAAGAGCTGGGTTATTCTGAAAAAGTGGTACCGAAACAATATGCGGAAGGGATTTACGTTTTGCCGGCAGAAGCTGTTCCGGGAGAAAGTGTGTTTCCTTATTTGGCAATGGACGACGCCATTTTAGAGTTGTCGATCACACCTAATCGAGCAGATGCTTTAAGTATGCATGGAGTAGCTCATGAAGTGGGAGCAATCTACAATCAAAAACCTTACTTCAAAACCTATCATTTGACAGAAGCAGCTGATGAAAAAGTTGAGGATTATATTAAAGTAGCTGTTGAAAACAACTTAGACACACCAAGTTATACCATTCGAGTGATTAAAAATGTAAAAGTAGAAGAAAGTCCATTATGGTTACAAACGAAATTAATGAATGCTGGTATTCGTCCATTGAACAATGTCGTGGATATTACGAATTACATTCTATTAGAGTATGGCCAACCGCTGCATGCATTTGACTATGACAGATTACATTCTAAAGAAATCTTAGTTCGCCGAGCTGAAAAAGGTGAAGTATTAACAACGTTAGACGGAAAAGAACGCAACTTGTCTGTTGAAAATATTGTGATTACTAATGGTGAAAAACCGGTTGCTTTAGCTGGAGTCATGGGCGGAATGGACTCAGAAATTCAAGAAGACACCATAAATGTCGCACTTGAAGCGGCTTTATTCGATCCGATCGCGATTCGCAAAACGGCGAAAGAATTCAATTTGCGCAGCGAATCTAGTTCACGTTATGAAAAAGGCATCAACCATGCTGCTATCACAACAGCCGGAGACCATGCAGCTGCTTTGATAACAGAGTTAGCAGGCGGCACGGTAGTATCAGGACGAGCTGTTGAAAGCACTCTTGAAGTGAAAGATGCGCTAGTCAGCATTACATTGGAAAAATTGAACCGCTCTTTGGGAACTGAAATCACGACTGAAGAAGTGATGGCGATTTTTGATCGTCTTGGTTTTAAAGTAACTGAAACAAATGGGTTATTTGAGGTAGCTGTTCCGCCGCGCCGCTGGGATATTTCAATCGAAGCTGATTTGGTAGAAGAAGTAGCGCGTATTTATGGCTACGATCATTTACCGGCAACTTTACCAGTATCGGAAGCTATTCCTGGAGGATTAAATGACAAACAACGTTTAGTACGTCATACAAGACATTATTTGGAAGGTGCAGGATTGTCACAAGCGATCAGCTACGTTTTGACAACTTCTGAGAAAGCTCAACAATTCATGATGCGCAAAAGTGATATGACTCGCGTAGAATGGCCAATGAGTGAAGATCACAGTACACTGCGGATGAATTTAGTCAGTGGTTTACTGGATAATACTAGCTACAATAGTGCTCGAAAAAATACAAACGTTGCACTTTATGAGATTGGTCATGTTTTTTATAAAGAGGGAGATCGTGTATTGCCCGTAGAAGAGGATCATTTAGCGGGTGTTTTAACAGGTTCTTTAGTGAACGATAATTGGCAGGGAAAAGCAGCTAAAGTGAATTTCTTTGATATGAAAGGAATTCTTGAAGGATTGTTTGCCACGTATGGATTAACTGATCCTGTGTCTTTTGTGGCAGCTAGCGATCATGAAGGCATGCACCCTGGACGTACCGCAACAATTTATCTTGGCGAAGAAGAAATCGGCTTTGCAGGACAAATCCATCCTTTAAGAGCGAAAGCATATGAATTGAAAGAAACTTATGCATTTGAATTGAATTTACAGGCTATCGCAGATGCAGCGAAACATCCGACGATTTATGCTGGTATTCCAAAATACCCAGGAATGACACGCGATGTGGCCTTATTAGTGGATGAAACAGTAACAAATCAAGAATTGACCGAATTGATCCTTGAAAAAGGCGGGAAATTTTTAACAAATGTACGGCTATTTGATATTTACCAAGGAGATAATATTGAAACAGGTAAAAAATCTCTTGCTTACACATTGTCTTATTTAAATCCAATAGATACACTAGTTGAAGAGGAAGTTACTAAGGCATTTGAGAAAGTAATCAAAGCTTTAATCGAAACGTACCAAGCGGTAGTCAGATAAGAAAGAGCAATAGCAAAAAAAGGCTTTGTGCTACTGACAAAGCCTTTTTTTGCTTGCTTTCATAGTGTAAATAGAATTTGCATAAAAAAGATAGCCGTCATAAAATGATTATGGTAAGCTAGTGAAATCTATTCTCGAATTGAACAATAGAATAAAGGAGGCAGAAAATGAATGAAGGGCATTTAAAAAAAGAAGTAACGGGTTTAACGGCTTTGACAGTAGTAGTAGGGACAGTTATTGGAGCAGGCATTTTTTTTAAACCAACAGCTGTAAGCAGCGCAACGGGAGCGCCTGGACTAACGTTGCTTGCTTGGCTTATCGGTGGGATCATTACGATCGCAGGTGGGCTAACCGTTGCAGAAATAGGAACCATTTATCCTGAAACCGGCGGAATGATGATTTATTTAGAAAAAGTATATGGACGCTGGCTTGGCTTTTTAGTCGGCTGGGCTCAAATGATTGTTTATTATCCAGCCAATATCGGTGCTTTAGCTATTATATTTGCAACACAAGTCGGCAGTTTGTTTTTATTATCAGACCAGTATATTGTTCCTATTGCCATTGTGACAGCTATCTTTGTGATGGTCATCAATTTTATGGGAACCAAGTATAGTGGTCGGATTCAAACTACGGCAACTATTTTAAAATTGATTCCAATCGCTGTCATTATTGTGGCAGGTTTATGTTATCCGGGAGGAGGAAGTGTTCGGTTAATCCCATTTTCAGTGTCAAGCCATCCAGTTGCATCTAGTTTAGGTTCTGCATTGGTAGCGACGTTGTTTGCTTATGACGGCTGGATCAACGTAGGAGCATTGGCAGGAGAAATGAAAAATCCTGCTAAAATGCTGCCTAGAGTGATCGTGGGAGGGCTGTCAATCGTGATGGCGGTTTATTTAATGATCAACGTCGCTTATTTATTCGTCTTGGATAGTTCGCAACTTGCAGCTACTGATACACCTGCTGCTTTAGTTGCTGCGCATTTATTCGGCGGTATCGGAGGAAAACTAGTAACTGCGGGTATCTTGATTTCGGTCTTTGGCGGTATGAACGGCTATGCTATTTCAGGCATCCGTATCCCTTATGTACTGGCCACTCAAAAATTATTGCCATTTAGTGGGTGGTTCAGTAAAATAAGCCCGAAAACCAATATCCCTATAAATGGCGGATTGGTTATCTTGATTATTTCTATAGTGATGATTTTAACGGGACAGTTTAATCAATTAACAGATTTGATTATTTTCGTCATTTGGATATTTATTACGTTGACTTTTATAGCTGTCCTGATATTACGCAAAACTCAGCCGGATATAGAACGACCTTATCGAGTTCCTTTCTATCCAATCATTCCTCTGATTGCTATATTTGGCGGATTTTATATTATCGTCAATACCCTCATTGTGCAGCCGCAAAATGCATTTTTAGGTTTGGTTTTAACTCTAGCTGGTATTCCAATTTATTTATTTTGCAGTAAAAGAAAGGACTAAAAATAAAGGGAGTGAAACAAAAAGCGTTTAGACCCGAATCTTCTATCTCGCATACCGTATCCCTAAGCAGCTAAAGCTGCAAGGGCTAAGGCAACTGGAACGAATAACCGCAGTATGGTCACAGACCATCGAGCATTATTCGTGAAGTGGACGTCGGATCTGCTTTTTGGAACACGTTCTAGAATAAACATTCGGATATGCCAAAGAGGTTGAGAATTTTGTCCCAGCCTCTTTATTTTTCTGTGCTTATTTTTTTGTTAAAGCCTAAATTAATTTGAAAAACCAGCAATTTTTTTAGCTTTTTCGGTATTAGCAAAATGAAGCTTAGCGTATTTTCCCAATAAAGATAAGCCGCCTCTCTTTAATAACTTAGCAGCGACTAAATCAACATTGTTTCCTGCTCCAGAAGGAATTTTCAGTTTAGCTTCAGCTGTTAATTCATCTAAACTATTTAAAAATGCATAACGAGCAATGATAGAAGCTGCGGCAACAGCAAGGTGATGGCCTTCGCCTTTAGTCTGAAAGTAAACAGCATCTTTGATTTTTTGCGGCTGGTCTTGAATGTGCTTAAAATAAGTAGCGGGTAATTCAAATTGATCAATTAAAATTGCATCAGGTGTAACTGGCTGAATCTTCATCAGTACATGGCCTAAAGCTTGATTATGAAGAACAGCTTTCATTTTACCTTGAGTCATAGTCGGCTGGATAGCGTTGTATTTTTGCGGCATGACATTGAGCAAACTATACGGTAAAAAAGTAATCAAGTCTTTTGCGACTGTTATAATTTCAGCATCTTTCATATCTTTTGAGTCGCGGACACCTAATTCTTTCAATAAAGGCAGTTGTGATTGATCAACATAAGCAGCTACTACCGATAAAGGTCCAAAGTAACTGCCATTTCCAACCTCATCACTGCCAATAACCGACCAATTGCGAAATCCTGCTGGTAGAGGGGTATTAAGTGTAGAACCGTTACTGCTGCTTTTTTTCGTTGGTTTATTCGTCGCTTTACTTGCCCAAAGTGCTGCTTCCTGTTGTGCTGAATGTCCTTGAAACAAAACTTTTCCGGAGTTGTAAGCGGTGATGTTGACTGCTGCTTTTTTTGCAGCAAAATTACCTCCAGGCGGAGTAGTTGATTTTAAGTAGTTTTGATAATAGCTTTTCATTTCTTTTAGTATTTTAGGTGAAACTGTTAAAACTTCATTTGCCATATTGATTTTCCTTTCATATAACGTAGTGCCATAATTTCTGTTTAAATGTACTTTTCAACTGTTGTTTTTAATCTGTTGATTGAAGCTATCTGTTAAGCCTGAAGTTAGAAAACAGATAATCTCCTTGATTGTTTTTAGAATAAGAGCGGAACAAGTTAAGCTGATTCGCTAAATTATTAGTCGAATTTGTCTTATCAGCACGTGGCTTATTATAGCATATGCAGGTTATCTGCGGAGTGAACAAAGCCGTTTTAAGGCAAAACAAGAAGAATTAAAAGCTATCTTACTGGAAATGAAAAAAGATACCTGAAAAAAGTGTCACTCCTTAGTCTTTCATGGTAAAATAAAGGAAATGTAATTTTTAGGAGGGGTCGCAATGTCTCAAGGTAAAATTCGTTATAAAGCAACCATTGCAGGAAAATCCTACACGATCATTGGTGCAAGACCTGAAGCACATTTAAAAATGGTAGCCGAGACGGTAGATGAGCAGATGCGTCAAATCGAAAATTTATCTAAGGATTTAGATCCAGAAAGACGTGCTGTATTAGCAGCTGTTAATGCAGTTTCTGATCAATACGAAATGCAGATAAAATTGGCGAAATTAGAGAAAAAAGTACACGAGTTAGAGTCTCAGTTAAAACAAATTCAGAACTAAAAACGCATGACTTCTGATTGAAAAGGGTGGAAAAATGATCATGTCAATAGCAATAATAATTATCTTAGCACTAGGGATCTATGGCGGGGCTAGAAGAGGATTAGTTCTACAACTTGTAATGACGATTGGTTATGCAGTTTCTTATGTTGTAGCTGCCCAATACTATAAAACGTTGGGTTCGCATTTAGAGTTGCTGATACCATATCCTGCAGCCTCTGAAGGAAGTCACTTCCAATTTTATAATCAAGCAATAGGGTTCAGTCTGGATCATGCTTTTTATAATGGCATTGCCTTTCTCTTGATTTTATTCATCGGATGGCTTATAACGCGGTTTATGGGCGGATTGTTGAATTCATTAACGTTTATACCGGTATTAAAACAAGTAAATACAATAGGAGGCGCTTTGTTAGCCTTTTTGGTGACTTACGTAGGCATCTTTTTAGTGTTGACTGTATTAACCATGTTGCCAATTGATTCGATTCAATCTGCTTTCGGTCATAGTCGAGTAGCTCAAATGATTGTGGAAAACACACCTGTTTTTTCAAACCAAATTTATAATTGGTGGATCGAAACGGTTATTTAACAGAAATACCACAGTGATTAAAATAAGATAATCAAGAAATCGTTCTTCAATTTTTAAAGGACGGTTTCTTAGTATGTAGAGATAAACTATTTTTTAATAGAGGTGAATAGAATGAATAAGAAAATATTTCAAACATTGGAGTTCACTAAAATCATCCAAGCATTAGCTCGTTTTACGGCTTCTGAATTGGGAAAAGAACAAGCAATGGAATTGAAACCTTCTACTTCTTTGTCGGATATTGAAAAATGGCAAGATGAAACAGAAGACGGGGCCACTATTTTACGTATACGAGGCGGTATGCCGATTCCTAAATTGCAAAATGTTCAACCCCATTTAAAACGCTTGGAAATCGGGGCAGCCTTAAATGGTTTAGAAATAGCTCAAATTGGGAGAATATTGCGCACAACTTCAGAGATAAATCGTTTTTTTGAGACTTTAAAAGAAGCTGGAATCGAATTAAATACCCTCTATCAATTAGCAGAGAGATTCGTTACTACGCCTCAGTTAAATCAACGAATACGTGAATCAGTTGAAGAAGATGGACGTGTATTAGACGATGCCAGCGCAACATTGAAAGGTATCCGAACAGGAATCAAACGTGGAGAAAACGCAATCCGTGAAAAATTAGATAGTTTGATTCGCGGAAAAAGCGCCCAATATTTGACCGATGCAGTTGTTACGATGCGGAATGACCGCTATGTTATTCCAGTAAAGCCTGAGCACCGGAATCGTTTTGGCGGGGTTGTTCATGATCAAAGTTCGACGGGACAAACCTTGTTTATTGAACCACAAGCTGTTGTAGATTTAAATAATCGATTACGTCAGTTGCAGATCGAGGAACGGCAAGAAATTGAACGCATTTTAGCTGAATTATCAAATGAGATTGCACCATACGGCAATGAGATTTTGAATAATATGTTTTTACTTGGAAAATTGGATTTTATTGGAGCAAAAGCGAGTTATGGTAAAAGCATTGAAGCAACTCGGCCGGCAATCAGTGAAACCAATGAAGTCAGGTTGCTGAGTGCACGTCATCCAATGTTGGACCCTGCTGTTGTGGTAGCTAATGACATCTTAATAGGCGGCGATTACCAAGCTATTGTGATCACTGGTCCAAATACAGGTGGGAAAACCATTATTTTAAAAACATTAGGCTTATTGCAATTAATGGGACAAGCAGGTTTACAGCTGCCAGTAGCAGAAGGCAGTCAAATGGGCTTATTTACCGAAGTCTTTGCTGATATTGGTGATGAACAGTCAATTGAACAAAGCCTAAGTACCTTTTCTTCGCATATGACCAATATTGTTTCAATTTTAGATAAAATTGATGAAAAGAGTTTAGTGATTTTAGATGAATTAGGAGCCGGCACAGACCCTCAAGAAGGAGCAGCTTTAGCGATAGCCATTTTAGACCAGATTGGAGCAGTTGGAAGTTATGTGATGGTCACTTCTCATTATCCTGAACTAAAAGCCTATGGATACAATCGTCCTGCAACCATTAATGCTAGTATGGAGTTCAATGTAGACACATTAAGTCCGACTTATCGTTTATTGATCGGGGTACCGGGACGCAGTAATGCTTTTGAGATATCTAAACGATTGGGCTTGAAGTCAGAAATCATTGATTCAGCTAGTCAATTGATTGATAGTGAGAGTCAAGACTTAAATGAAATGATCAGTGATTTAGAAAACCGACGAAAAATGGCAGAAACAGAATACCTTGAAGTTCGTCATTATGTCACGGAAGCAGAACAGCTTCATGTGGATTTGCAAACAGCCGTTCAACAATTTTATGGTGAACGCGAGGATTTATTAAAAAAAGCGCGTGAAAAAGCCAATACAATTGTTGAGGAAACAGAAGAAGAAGCAAATAAGATCATTACTGATTTACGTAAAAAGCAATTGGAAATGCCTTATGGGAATGCGATCAAAGAGCATGAATTAATCGATGCTAAAACACATCTTGCTCAGATGCGGCACGAAGAAGCATTAGCTAAAAATAAAGTTTTAAAAAAAGCGAAAAAACAGCAGAATTTTAAAGTCGGTGATGATGTTCAAGTGACGTCTTTTGGACAAAAAGGCGTCTTATTGGAAAAAGCCGACAATAATCAGTGGGTCGTTCAAATGGGAATGCTAAAAATGAAAATTAAAGAAAGTGATTTGACTGTAGTAGCTCCTGAAAAAGAACCGTCCCGCCGAATGTCAGCTACCGTCCAATCGGCTTCATCTAGTCATGTTTCCCCTCAATTAGATTTACGGGGAGAACGTTATGAGAATGCTTTAGCAGACTTGGACAGTTACCTGGATGCAGCTTTATTAGCGAATTATCCACAAGTTACGATTGTACATGGTAAAGGTACCGGAGCTTTGAGACAAGGGGTGACGGAAGCGTTGAAAAAACATCGCTCTGTCAAAAGTTTCCATTATGCTCCTGCAAATCAAGGTGGAAACGGCGCAACGATTGTAGAGTTTAAAGCATAAGCAAGATAGTAGAAATAATTTCTTTTGTTTGTTATAATAATAAGAGTGAAAGACTTACTATTAATAAGTTTAAGAATTAAGGAGGAAATAATATGGTACAAGTAGTAACAGATACAAACTTTGAAGAAGAAACTAAAGAGGGATTAACCATCACTGACTTTTGGGCAACTTGGTGCGGACCTTGTCGGATGCAATCACCAGTTTTAGAAGAATTAGATGAAGAAATTGGCGATCAAGTTAAATTTGTAAAAATGGATGTTGATGAAAACCCAACTGTACCTGCTTCATTCGGTATTATGAGTATCCCAACATTGCTAATTAAAAAAGACGGAGAAGTTGTTGATAAATTAATTGGCTACCATGGCAAAGAACAACTTGAAGAAGTCATTGCAAAATATAAATAATAATTAAAAAAAGGAAGATGAGATTTTTTTCTCATCTTCTTTTTTTATGGATGAGAGTATGTAAAATACTTTGGGAAAATAGGGAAAGATTAAATATTTATAGCCATCTCTCTTGTACTCGGTTTGGGAGGGATGGAATATCCGATAGAGTGGGTCTAACGAACAAAAGAAGCAAGAAACAAGTAAGAAGTGTTAAGTAGAAATGCTCTAATTAGCAAAAGAAAAAAATCAAGAAAAATGCTCTTATTAAAGGTCTAAAGCTTCGCTGAGGGAGCTTTAGACTATTTGATGTAATCGGCTAAAGCTGGAAGTCTCCTAGTAATTGTGCAGTAGGCTCATTTGCCTGGTACGTTAAGAGATTCATCTCGTAGAATACCAGTACAAGGCGACGAAAGGAGCGTTGCTCCCGAGTCGTATTCCCTATTTTTACGGAGGTCAAGGCGGACTTGTCCGCTTTTTATGAGTTTAAATAGTAGCTTAATTCCTGCTCTAATTCTTTTTTTATTTCCAATTCTTCAATAGCTTCAAGGATAGTAAATCCTTTTTGAATAAAAATAGCTGAATCTTTTTCCGATTGTATTTTTTCTAAAATAATTCCTTTACGTACATAGAGCACAGCCAGCATAATATACTTTGATTCTGCTTTGCAATCTTCAATCAAGGCATCTGCGTGGAGTAGAGACTGTTTAAAGTCTTGGTTTTCCATCAATAAATAAACTAAATTCATTGAAAAAGCCATTTTTAATTCAGTTGCTTCTCTAAAATGACGATAATTATTTAAATCAAGAAGTGCCCGTTTAGAAATGAACAGAGAAGTTTCTGGCAAAAAGAAAAATAAGATGTTGTTTAATAAACGAAGTTCAGTCAAGTACCATTTATCCATTTTTTCGAGCCGGAACCAAACCTTTTCAGCATGAGCATAAGCTAATTTTAAATCATGTGTATGAGCTAAGGTGAGCAGTGCCTCATAGATTTCAACAATATCTTTAATAACAGGGTCGTCATTTTTTAGCAGGTAATTCTCTGCTTCCAGCTTTAATGTTTTTAAAAGAAGAAGATCAGAGTTTGTAGTAACTGAATTAAATTGATAGAGAATTGCTTCTTTGTCACTTAAATGATATTTATTATGAATATAAGAAAATTCTTTGTGCGACATATCTAAATTGTTAAGAATCTGAAAATATTTTGGAACGGTCGTAGTGATGATTTCTGTTTCAAAACGAGTATAAGTAGAGCGACTCATTGCATTGCGGGCTACCACTTCTTGTGTATAACCTTTATTTTCACGGATTTTCTTAAGATCTGGACCAAACGGTTTTTTCTGATTAACCAACTATTTCACCCACTTTTTTCATTTTTAAAAAATAATGTTACTATATGCACATTATACATTAAATTGCATTTCTTTTGGTATACTATATTCAAGAACGGAGGGATTACATGAAGATGGACTATATTAAAGTCTTGAAAAAGCTTATGGCAATCTTACCAGTACTTTGGTTTGTTGGTGGCGGCGGCTAGACGACAACGTCAAGTCATAGTAACCAACTGTTTTCCATAATACTTGCTGGTAAATTACTCGAGAGGTAAAGGAATGTATTTGGAGGATAGGAGGAGTTGCATATTCAATTTAATAAACAGCAAAGAACTTCTACACTTAGTAATTACAGATGGTGAACACATTACAAGCCTAAAGTAGGAGGGGAAATCATCAGCATGAAACAAATAAATGAAGAATACGCCTATATTATTGAAGGAAAAGATGCGAAAAATATCTTGCAAATAGTTAAGGAAGATTTTATAGAAAATGCAGATGGTATGCTGGATTGTCCCCTTGATGGTGTTTTGAGAAGACACAATCTCTCGCTGGCTGATTTAAATAAGATGAAAGTAACGCGATTATTATTTGTTAGACGTGAAAATCAATTAATGATTACGTTAAAAATCATCAATTTAGATATTAACATTTAAAGTAAAATGAAGGATTTTATCTTAATGCTCCCCTGTGTTGAGATAAGTCCCATAGAGCATCAATCTTTGGAGAGAGATTGATGTTTTTTTGTGTTTAATTTTAACTGAAGATCAGTTGTAGGGAACGCGTATGTTTTGTTAGAATGGAGTGAGGAGATCCTTGTGAGGAGGAAGAAAATGAAAGCCATGTATATACCCACAGAAGACGGCTATTTGTTTTGTAAAACTAGCGGTAAAGGGAAGCCATTGCTTTTGCTGCATGGAAGCGAAGAAAATCATGAAATCTTTAAATACCAAGTGCCATATTTTAATCAGACTTATCACGTTATTGCATTAGACAGCCGGGGACATGGTCGTTCTGATCATGGAAGAACACCGTTGTCTTTCGAAAAAATGGCCAAGGATATCTTATCTGTTTTAGATTATTTGAAGCTTGAACGAGTCTCTATCATAGGGTTTAGCGACGGAGGGAATTTAGCCTTATATTTAGCCAGTCACTACCCAGCAAAAGTAGAAAAAATGGTACTTGTCGGTGCTAATTTTAAGGCAAATGGGTTAAGAAAAAAAGATTTTCTTTTTGTTCAATGCCACTATTATTATTTAAATAAGTTGGGGAAATATAGTGAACGTCAGCGTAAACGTAAAGAAATTATTGATTTAATGTGGCATCAGTTGGATTTAACAGAGGAAGATTTAAAAAAAATCACAATTCCTACACTTATTGTAGCAGGAGAACAGGACGTCATAAAACCGCAGCATACTGAACAAATGCACCAGTTGATAAATACTAGTCAAAAAATTATTTTTCCAGCAGCTACACATTTTTTGATGCTGGAAAAACCAGCAGCGTTTAATTCAATGGCCGTACGCTTTTTTACTGCAAATAAATAAGCAAAGAAGGAGAACAAGATGAAATTTAAAACAAAGCATGATCTTTTTTTCATTATTTTATTTTCGTCCAATAGTTTTTTATGGTTGATTGCTCTTGTTGTTGCACGTTCTCTCTTGCCGCTTAACCAAGCGATTCAAGGCATATTAACGCTAGTTTTAGTCTTAGCTGTTGTTAGTTGGCTTTCTGCCAATTATTTTATTGTTTACGAACTTCAGCAAAATGGTTTAATTATACGGAATGGGCCATTTGTGAAGCGCATTTCCTACAAACAAATAGACAGGACTGAATCGGTACAGTTTAAGTTGGCAGATGTAATGACAGGGAATAGAGTACTCTCTTCAAAAGAAGGCGTTATTCTTTATTACACAACTAACTTTGGAAAGAAGAGTATCAAACTATCGCCAATGGACAAAGAAGTATTTTTAACGGAACTAAGTAAAAAAGTTCAAAAATAGAAAACAAAAAGCAGAAATAATAGGAGGTCTGAGTTGATAGACTGATTTTTTTTTCAACCATAAGACAATAAAATAACACAAAAAAGGACTAGATTAGATTACACGTTACGTAACCTGATCTAGTCCTTTTACTGTTAGAGTGAGCTATTTGCGGTTTCCGAAAATGCGCAAGATGCCTAAAAACAGATTGATGAAATCAAGGTAAAGTTCTAGGGCACAAATGATTGCGAGACTGCTTACTGTAGTCGTTTCGCCATATTGAGCATAAATCGCTTTACATTTTTGTGTATCATATGCTGTTAGTCCAGTGAAGATGATAACAGTAATAATCGAAAGAATAAAGTCAGCAGTTGAACTTCTCAGTAAAAATAAATTGATCACTGAAGCAATAATCAATCCAATCAACATACTGAATAAGATACCGCCTAGTTTAGATAAATCTCTTTTTGTGATAAAACCAATGGCGCTCATAACAACAAAAAGTGCAAAAGTAGAGATAAAGGCATTCAAAATACTGGCTTCAGTGTACATCAATAAAATAATAGCAAGAGTCACACCGTTAACGATCGAGTAAGCAATGAACTTTGTGGCATAATTAGCTGTATGCTGCATTTTTTCAGGGTTAAAGCGAAAACTGAATACTAAAACGAGTTCTAAAATAATAAATCCATAAGCAGCCCATCCATTCGTAGCTTCCATTAAATTCCAAAAAGCATTAGCTATTGGAGAAAAAGTATAAAGGATGGTATAGACAGTTACAGCACTGAGTAAAATTCCCCCTGCCATCCAAGCGTATATTTTGGACATAAAACTGGGAAAACTACTTTTTACTTCTAATTTTTCTTCCTTCATTTTAATTGCCTCCTAACTTTTGTTGATTAATAAAAAAAAGGTTTGACAAATGTATCATACGTAATTAAACGAATTTCGTCAAATAGAAGCTATTAAAAAAGCAAAAAGAAGAGATGCAGTAAAGGATATAAATTAAAAAAGAGGTATGTTAAACTATAAAAGAATAGTAAGAGTAAGATAAAAGCTTAATGTGATTTGGAGGAGATAACATGTTGGAAGTAAGGAATCTCAAGAAATCTTTTGGGTCTTTAACAGCAGTTGATAATATCAGCTTTACGATTCAAGATGGAGAAATAATGGGTATGATCGGGCAAAATGGAGCTGGAAAAACAACCACTTTTCGTTTAATTTTAAATTTCCTAATGGCTGATCAAGGAGAAGTATTATGGAATGGACGTCCTTTGAAAAAAACAGATTACAATATTATCGGTTATTTGCCCGAAGAACGCGGCCTATATCCTAAAGTAACGATTGAAGATCAAATTATTTATTTTGCTCGACTACGAGGAAAAACAAAAAAAAAAATCAAACCTTTAATTGATGATTGGATGAAAAAGTTTGAAGTTAAAGGAAAGAAAACAGATAAGATCAAATCACTTTCTAAAGGAAATCAACAGAAAGTCCAATTGATTTGTACATTGATCCATCAACCTAAATTAATTATCTTAGATGAGCCTTTTAGTGGTCTCGATCCAGTCAATGCCAGCTTGCTAGAAGAAGGGATCAAAGAATTAAGAAAACAGGGATCGTGTGTTATTTTTTCCAGCCATAATATGAATAATGTAGAAGAAATTTGTGATAACTTAATTATGTTGCGGAACGGAGCAATGGTGTTGGATGGAACCGTTCGTGAGATTCGTGAGCAATTCGGTCGGACAAAATTATTCCTTGAAACAGGCATTCCAGATGAAACGCTGAGAACGATGCCAGGAGTTACGAATCTTAAGAAAACAATGGATGGCTTGACCGTTCTAGATTTATCGGACCCTGCTTATGGTCATGAGTTGTTTGAGCTTGTAACTAAAAACGGCTATATTTCAACTTTTAGTCAACAACCCCCAACGTTGGAAGAAATATTTAGATTGAAAGCGGGTGTGCCTAATGAATAAGTTTGCGATTATTGTAGAAGAAGTTTATAAAAAAAATGTAAAATCAGTCGGTTTTATTTCAATGGTCTTATCGCCAATTGTTATTTTATTAATCATAGGAGCAGTCATTTATTTTGTCGGGTCTTCTTTTAGCGAACCACCTACTATCGCATTGATTACAAACGATCAAGACATTCGCACAGCTTTAGAGTCTGAAACGGAAGAATTTAAAGTAGCCAAAAAAGTTACCTCTATTGCAGAAGCCGAAAAACAAATGAAAGCTGAGAAATTGGATGGTTATTTAGAGATTGCAATAGAAAATGATTCAATCAACGGGAATTATGTACATACATCATCAGGCCAGTCGTTGGATCTATCTTCTTTACAGTCGGTATTGTCTGTTACTCAATTGAATCGGACGGCATCTCAATTAGGGTTAACAGAAGCAGAAGTAGCAAAACTAATGGCACCGCCTAAGTTGGATGATAGAGTCATCCGTTTTGAAGGAGAAAATATTACCAGTCAAAATGATCAAGATACTTCTATAAAAATGTGGAGTGCCTATGTTGTGGGTATTGCAGTATTTATTTTTATTATTAATTACGCTAGTATTATTGCTCAAGAAATAGCTTCGGAAAAAGGAACGCGCATCATGGAAATCATATTGTCTAGTGTTAGTTCATCAGTCCACTTTTTTGGGAAATTAGTGGGAATCTTATTAGTTTGTTTAACGCAAGTTGTTATTTACGGAGTTATTGGACTAGTTGCTTATCAATTTGGGCAATCTTTTGAACCTGTTCAAAATGTTTTGCAGGGGATTGATATTAAAGAATTGCTGCAGGGCCTGTTGGGATATTCAATTATTTATTTTGTTTTAGGGATTATTTTATACGCTGCAATAGCAGCCTTCTTAGGTTCGCTTGTTTCAAAAATTGAAGATGTCAATAAAGCAGTAACGCCACTGGTATTTCTTTCTATGATCGGCTTTTACGGTGGGATGTTTGCCTTTGCTAGTCCGACACAAATGATTGTTAAAATCGCTTCTTATGTTCCATTTTTTACCCCAATGATCATGCCTTTTCGAGTAGCAAGTGAAACAGTTTCTACCGCAGGCAACTTATTATCAATTGGGTTAATGGTTATTTTTACAATTTTGTGCTCTTATGTGTCCCTTATGTTATACCGTTCTAACGTCTTGGTTTATTCAGATGCGGGAATGTTTAAAACCATGAAAGCGTCGTGGAGCACCATGCGCAATGAAAAAAAGAAAGAAGCTTAAAAATTGAAACAAACACAGCAGAGTTGAGACGAAAAGTCTCATTCCTGCTGTGTTTTTTATTTCTTTTTATGTTTTGCGGATCGTGAAGGCCATTCATCAAAAACAGAAGGGGCTTCCTCTTTTAAAGGATGTTGCTCTTCTAAAGCTTGCTCATCAAGAACTTCTTCCACTGTTTCATCAATAGCTTGAGCAACTGGATCAGCAAAAACCTCATCTAGTTTTTCAAGTGCGGTTTCTTCGTGTTCATCTGCAGAAAGTTTTTCCTTATCTGTTTGGTTGAAGACAAAATAAGTATCTGGTTTAGCAATTGGGCTTAGGTCTTTGGTATCTTGCTGTAAAGTAATCAAGACGCTTTTTGCTTTTGATTTTATCTCGTAGATAGCTTCGGTATAAAGACTTTCTTGTTGTTGAATTTGTTCGGCTAAAAAACCAGCTTCCAAATTAAAACTAGGCTCTTTCACCATTGCTAACCGGTTTTCAACTACAAAGCCAGAAAGTCGGAAAATGACTTTGTTTTTATGGTGGCTATCTACTGTTAAGGTGCCGAACCCTGCTTTTTTAAAGAAAAGGATTGTATCCTGCTGATTGTTTAAAGGATATTGTCTGGCTAGCTCTTTACCGGCCCAATAAAGGATTTCATTTGTTTCCTGACCTAATAAATTGGGAATCAGCGCATCACGAATTAAAGTGTAACTGAATAATGAATCATTTCCTTCAACAATGTTTAAATCAACTGAATTTCTTTGGTCGTTCATTGGTTTTTATTCACCTCTCTGTTTTTCCTAATCTATTATAACGTGGAATGACAGAGAAGCCTATCTTTTTGTTAGGATGCTTATCGGAACTTAATAGAAAGAGTAAGTATTTTCTTATTGTGCTTGAATTTTTCTTGAAAAAAAGCGAAGATAGAGATAAGAAAAAATTGACTTTAAATAAAGGTTGTTAAATATGAAAAAACAAGCAATAGGATTTATTGATTCAGGTGTAGGAGGATTGACTGTCGTTAAAGAAGCTATGCGGCAATTGCCAAATGAATCCATTTATTATGTCGGCGATACTGCCAGATGCCCGTATGGTCCGAGACCTGAAGATCAAGTAAGAAAATTCACTTGGGAAATGACACATTTTTTATTGGATAAAGATATTAAAATGCTCGTGATTGCCTGCAACACAGCAACAGCAGCTGCGTTAAAAGACATTAAGAAAAAACTTGCGATTCCGGTTATTGGAGTGATTTTGCCAGGAAGTCGAGCAGCTATAAAGGCTACTCACACTAATCGAATCGGTGTGATCGGAACAGAAGGAACAGTTAAAAGCAATCAATACAAAAAGATGATTCATTCGAAAGACACTAAAGCACTTGTTACCAGCTTAGCTTGCCCTAAGTTTGTTCCATTAGTTGAAAGCAACGAATACAGCAGTGCCATCGCTAAAAAAGTTGTGGCCGAGACATTGCGGCCATTAAAAAATGAAGGGCTAGATACGCTTATCCTAGGCTGTACACATTATCCTTTATTGCGTCCGATTATTCAAAATACGTTGGGTGACTCCGTTACATTGATTGATTCAGGTGCGGAAACGGTTAGTGAAGTAAGTACGATTCTAGATTATTTTAACCTAGCTGTGGATAGCCAAAATAAAGAAAAAGCAGAACGCAATTTCTATACAACCGGTTCGACACAAATGTTTCATGCGATTGCTTCTGAATGGTTGCAGCTGGATGATTTAGCTGTAGAACATATTACTTTAGGATAAAAAATTTGTTTAGAATAGAGGAGAAAAATGCGAACAAATACACGAAAAAATGATGAGCTTCGTTTAGTGACAATAGAAACAAATTATTTAAAACACCCTGAAGGTTCTGTGCTGGTATCTTTTGGCGATACAAAAGTAATCTGCAATGCGACTGTTGAACCTAAAGTACCGCCCTTTATGCGGGGACAGGGAAAAGGGTGGATCCATGCAGAATATGCTATGTTGCCTAGAGCGACAAATACGCGGACAATTCGTGAAGCAGCTAAAGGAAAATTAACCGGAAGAACCATGGAGATCCAACGACTGATTGCTCGTTCTTTGCGTTCTGTTATTGATTTGGAGAAGTTGGGTGAGCGCGCCATCACGGTGGACTGTGACGTTATTCAGGCTGATGGCGGCACTAGAACGGCCAGCATCACTGGAGCTTTTGTTGCGTTAAAAATGGCTATTCAAACGTTGCTGGACAGTGGTCAACTGACGGAAGATCCTGTTAAAGAAAATATAGCAGCTGTCAGTGTAGGGATCACAAAACAAGGAGAAGCTGTTTTGGATTTGGATTATCTAGAAGATAGTTCAGCAGCAGTTGATATGAATTTAGTCATGACAGCTAACGGCGAGTTTTCTGAACTACAAGGTACCGGAGAAGAAGCTACATTTTCTACTGATCAATTAATGGAAATGTTGGAATTGGGTAAAAAAGGGCTAAATGAATTATTCCAAATTCAAACGCAAGCCCTTAAAGAAAGCAAAGTGAAAAAAGCCATTCAAGCACCGGTTATGACGGATACTATTCTAATTGCTACTAAAAACCCTGGGAAAGCGCGCGAATTTGAAGCATTATTTGCAAAAAAAGGATTATTGGTTAAAACACTGCTTGATTATCCAGAAATTCCTGAAGTAGAAGAAACAGGAACAACGTTTGCCGAGAATGCCTTATTAAAAGCCGAAACAATTGCTGCTACCTTAAATATGATGGTACTGGCAGATGATTCTGGGTTGAAAGTCGATGCATTAGAAGGAAGACCTGGCGTATATTCAGCTAGATATGCCGGCGAACCTAAGAGTGATGCTGCAAATAACGCAAAATTATTACATGAATTGGCTGATTTTCCACCTGCAGAAAGAACTGCTCAATTTCATTGCACTTTGGCATTAGCTTATCCTGGAAAGGACAGCTTAATTGTTGAAGGAGAGGTCGAAGGAAAAATTTTAGGTGTTCCTCGTGGGGCAAATGGCTTTGGCTATGATCCATTATTTTATGTAGCAGCTCAGGAAAAATCAATGGCCGAATTGTCAGAAGCAGAAAAAAATAAAATCAGCCATCGGGCAATTGCTTTAGCAAAATTAGAACAAGTATGGGACGAGTGGATAGAAAATGAAATCATTAAATGAGGTGAAGGAAATGAAAGTGCTAGTTGTCAGTGATAATCATGGAGATCGTGATGTTTTAGTTGATTTGATCAAACAGTATAAAGGAAAAGTAGATGCAATGATCCATTGTGGGGATTCAGAGTTGGAAGCTTCAGATTCGGTTTGGCAAGAGATGATGCCCGTCAAAGGCAATACGGACTTTGATCAGTCTTATTTGACTGAACGTGTAGAAACTATTGGTAAAGAACGGATTATGTGGGTGCATGGACATTTACATGATGTCAAAAATTCAATGCAGACACTAGTACAAGCTGCAAAAAATGCTCAAGCAGGTTTTGCTTTTTTTGGCCATACCCATGAACTAGGTGTAGAAATGATTGAGAACATCCTTGTGCTAAACCCAGGAAGTATTTTATTGCCGCGTGGCGCGCATAAAGTTAAAACATACGCATTAGTAGAAACAGACGGTCAATTGGTTCATGTAACGTATTACAATCGATTGCATCAACCGATTGTGGAACTTAAGCGTACATTTACCAGATCCAAATAAAAAAACCTCTTAAAGAACTGAGGCAAACAAAAATAAGAGGATAAGTGGTGTTTTACTATCCATTTTTAGAGTTTTCGCGTAAAATGAATGTGGAGTTCATTATAGAGGAAGGAATCTTGTAGACATGATAGGCAAAGAAATAGGAAAAATGTTATTAGAAAACCAAGAAAATTTTTTGATTCCAGCAGAGCGTGTAGCACATATTCAAGTGACCAATCGCTTGGATCATGCTTTATTAGTATTAACCAAAATAGGATACAATGTTATTCCTGTATTAGATGCAGAATTTAAAATTAAAGGCTTGATCTCAATGTCAATGATCATCGATGCGATTACCAGTATTAAAGATATTGAATTTTCTAAATTAGGTGATATACGAGTTGATGAAGTCATGCAAACAGATTTTGCGGTAATAAATAATCCATATGACTTAGAAGAAGTTCTTCACTTACTCGTTCAAAATTCATTTGTATGTGTAGCTAGTGAGGATGACAGTTTTACTGGCATCGTTACGAGGAGCGAAATACTTAAAGCCACAAATCATATTGCGCATGAATTTGAAAATAAATACGATGTAAAACGTAAAGTTGAATGTGTTTAAAGAAATAGAAAAAGCTAGCTAACAGGTTTAAAAACCTGTTAGCTAGCTTTTTCTATTTAACGATGAGGTAAAATAGAGCCATAGCGATAAAGCAAATGCCGCTGATCATAATAGTCACACTAGCTCCCAGTGTGGCGATCAACCCACCGATAATAGGGCCCAGCATAGTTCCGACACCTTGAAAAGAAGAGATAATTCCCCAGCTTACATTTTGGTCGTCTTGATGGATGTTCCCAGCAACAAATGCATTCCAAGAAGGCAAATAAGTAGTATAGGCAATCGCCAACGCGACTACCATCAAAAAGACAAATTTTAAAGAAGAAGTAGTTGTCAATAAAATCAAACCTGATCCGAACAGAACAAAACCGCTAATAAACATGCCTTTAGTTTTTAAATAATCTGTCAAACGCCCTAAAGGAATCATCAAAACAGCGGCCGTTATCCCGGCGGTCATAATCAATAAGGTATAGTAATTGTACTCAAAGTGCAAGTCTTGTAAGACAAATGTAGGTAAAATCGGAATCATCATTCCGACAGCAATACTTTGCAGCAGTGTACCGGGCAGTATTTTCCGGCTTCTTTTTAACACGGTCAAGGCTTGCGTTAGAATGTCTTTAAAAGTTTGATTTTCTTTTCCTGGATTAGGGTGTTCACCAGAAAGGTAAAAGAAAATAAAAGCTGCCACAATTAAAAAAGGCAATAACCAATAGGCAAAAAGCAAATAAAGATTCATTAAGTAATTCATTAATATTACTCCGCCAGCAATACCTACCAGCCAACAAAAGTAAACCAACCCCATATTGGAACCTCGTGCACCGCTACTTGCTTTAGCTAAAACAATAATCCAAATTGGGCAAGCCCCTAACCCCAGCACGATAGCAGCAAGAAGAACAGAGAAAGAATTAAAATGAAGTACAGGTACAAGAATCAATACCAGCAAGCACATCACTAAAGAAAGAGAAACAATTCTTTTAACTCCAAATCGATTCATTAAAAAGCCGACTTGGAAATTGGAAAAAGCATCGCTGATGAAATGCAAGCTAACTGCCAAACCAACAAAAGCAACAGAAAACCGATTGCCTACAGCCGATTGAACCGGTAAGTAACTGATTACGTAAGCTGCGCGTACGTATTCAATTAACATTAATGAAAGAAGTAAAAAAATAAATTCTTTATCTATAACTAATGAATTCTTTTTCATTATCGTTCTCCTTTGAAGAAGTACTTTTTTCAATAGTTGTTAAGACGTTATCAATAATGACAGCAGCAGCATAAGGATAAAAATGTTTTTTCATATTTTGTTTTAGTTCACTTACAGCTGTTGGGTTTTTTAATAAGTGAAGAACAGCAGGAACAATCTCACTTTCTTGCTGAGTCATAATGGCCATACCTTCTTTTTCGAATAATTTAGCATTATCTAATTCTTGTCCTGGTACAGCAGGTGTTAAAATTAACGGGGTTTGAAGGGCAATAGCTTCAGAAAGCGAGATGCCGCCTGGTTTAGTAACCATAATATCCGCTTGTTTCATAAGATTTGCCATATCTTCAACATAACTTAAAATGGTTATAAAAGGCTTGGATTTAAATTGCTCTGTCAGTAACTCATAAAGTTCTTTGTTCTGTCCGCAAACAACGGTAATGGTTAAATTTTCTTGAAAACTCAGTTCTTCAATCAAGTTAGGAAGCTTTTTTAAGACGCCAAATGCCCCGGCAGAGACCACTAAATGTTTAGTTTGGTTCTCATTCTGTAAAGTATCAGCTTCACCCATGCCGAGTTGATAAAACCGTTCCTTGATTGGTATTCCTGAAACTGTTATCTTTTCGGGACTGATTTCAGATGCCACTAATTCGTCTTTTAAAGAATCACAGGCAACAAAAAAGTGATCGATTTCATTTGAGAGCCAACGTGAATGCAAACAAAAATCAGTCAAAACATTTACAAATGGAATGTTTTGTTTGTTTTTTTGTTTGTAAATAGGCAAGGCTTGCATGGGGAAAGTATTGATTACGGCATCAAAGCTATAAGTATTCATTAATTGATTGATGCGGACATAGCCATAGCGATCAATAATACGGTCGATACGGAAATCCGTCAGCCGTGCATCTGAATTATAATATAAAAAGCCATAAATACTTTGTCCTTTAGTAAAACTTTTAAGATAAAGTTGCTTAGTAACATTAGTCAATATAGGATGAGCTTCATAGAACAAGTCAGAAACGACAATATCAGTAATGCCCCTTTTATTAAGTTCAGCAACTAAAGCACGAGTGACTTCAAGGTGTCCGTTGCCGTAGCTTCCTGTTAAAAGCAAAATTTTTGGGGATTTCAACACGTTTATCCATTCCTTTCATTCGTAGAAACTAGGCTGTTTCTTTTCAACTTGAATCATTCTCATCAGAAACATATAGAAAAAGCCCGTTAGTTCCTTTAAAGAAAACAAATATAACATTAGTTTATTTCCTTGAGTCAGAAAAGTCTATGCGACTTTTGACTGAAACAAGGCTGCTTAGCTTACCAATTTAAGATTATACCATATCCTAAGATGGATAATTTAAAATAGTAGATGGAATTTCGATTCCTTGTTCAGTCAGCGCAGTTACGTATTCTTGGAAAAAAATGTTTTGAATAGTAAATTGGCTGCCGTTAAGCGTAAAAATAATAATTCGAATAGCTAAATGCCCATTCCCAATATCTATCAATCCTAAATTGTTTGGCTCTTGTGTAATTTCTGGATGCAGCGGAACTAATCGTTGATTTACTTGGTCAATAATTGTGTTGACCTTAATAATATCCACATCGGGCAGTAGACGGATATCAATCTGAGCTCGCATGTCTTCTCTTGATTTATTACTGACAATGGTAATGTAACGATTTGGAACGAAATTTAAAGTACCATCAAAACTTTTAACAGTAGTTGTTTTTAGATTAACATCGACAACTGTTCCAGATACTTCATCAAGTGTAACAACGTCTCCAACATCTACTTGCTTTTCAAGCAGAATGAAAAAACCATTCACAATATCACTGACAAAACCTTGAGCACCTAAAGACAGAGCCAGACCTATAACACCAGCACCGGCAAGTAATGTACCAACCGGAATACCGACTGCAGATAAAAGGGCGTAAGCAAGAAAAAAACCGATCACTGAATTAAAAAGATTGTGGGTAAGGCGGTCTAATGTAGCTAACCGGTTCAAAGAAATATCTTTCTTTTTGCGATAATTTTGAAAAGTTTTATTGATAAACAGGTTACCGATTTTTTTTAGAATCAAAAAAACAATTAAGAAAAAAATAATTTGAATGGCTTTAGCGATACCAGTAGCTAAAATACTATTCCAGTTGATATCATGCCAAAATTTCATAAAAAAAGATGTTTGTTCTGCCACGGAATTTACTACTTCTGTCGTAACAGAACTATCCAGTTGGTTCTCCATAGTAAAACTCCTTTGCTAACAATTTAAAAAAACTAAGTAACTATTTTTAATCATAACAAATTAACAAAAGAAAGGAAAATAAACCAGCATTTTTTTTTACGATTCAGCTATATTTTTGATGTACCTTTAGATTGAGAGGAAAAGGAGACAACTTCATGTTTTTTTAGTAATCGGTATCATATTATTTGAAGTGATAAAAATTTAATGGTATTCTAAACATGAAATAAGATTTAATGTTTCTAAATTAAGGAATTGCTTAGCGTAGTGCGAAGTTTTTTCCTTGTAGGTGCACTAAATTATAAACCAGTAAACTGGAGGAAGTGAGGAATTAAGATGACAGGTGGAGAAATAGCAGCATTAATTGCTGCGATAGCGTTTGCTGCATTAGTCGTTTTTCTAATTGTGGTATTATTAAAAGTTACAAAGGTAATCGAAGAGGTATCAAAAACGGTTAAAGAAGCAAATACCAGCATCGAAGTAATCACTAAAGACGCTGATAGTCTTTTGATCGAAGTTGAAGGTCTCTTGAATAAAACCAATACAACATTGGATGATGTAAACGGAAAATTGGGTAAAACAGATCCGGTATTCCAAGCGATTGGAGATTTAGGAGTTTCGGTATCAAGTTTGAATTCCTCAACGCGTAACTTGGCAGAACATGTTACAGGTACAACGAAAAAAACAGTTAAGTCAGGTATGGTTGCAAAAGTAGGTAAAACAGCTTTAAATATGAATCGTAAACGCAAGTCTAAATAAAAAGAAACAAATTAATCAGTAGACAAACTAAAAAGATATAGAAGAGGAGAAATCAACTATGGCAAAGAAAAATGGTTTTTTATTAGGAACAATTATCGGAGCAGCAACAGCTAGTATCGCAGCATTATTATTTGCTCCTAAATCAGGAAAAGAATTACGCGAAGATTTAACACAACAAGCTTCAAATGCTAAAGGTACTGCAAAAGATTATACAGATATTGCCAAAGAAAAAGGATCAGAAATTAAAAATGTTGCTAAAGACGCATCAGAAGATATCAAAATTAGTTTGAAGGACACAGCTTCTCAAATGAAAGACCAATTAAGCCATACTTCTAAAGAAGTGGGAGAAAATCTACAAAATATCCGCGAGGAAGTAATGGACAGTACCGATAAAGTAAAATCTGATTTAGGTGATGTTGCTTCGGATGCAAAAGAAGATGTTGCTTCAACTATGGGAGATGCAAAAGACAAAGCAGCTGATGTTGCAGCAGATGCGAAACAATCAGTTAAAGAAGCATCTTCAGATGTAAAAGATGCAGCCAAAGACGCAAAAGAACAAGTTAAAGATACTTCATCGGATGTAAAAGAAACAGCAATGGATGCAAAAGATGAAGTAAAAGACAAAGCAGCAGATGCTTCAAAAGAAGCGATGAAAAAAAAAGATGAAACAAAAGGAAAAGACTTCCAAACAGGGATTAAATTAGACTCAGATTCTTTAAAAGAAGAAGTTGAAAGAAATACAATGGACTTTACTTACGACCAAGAAAAAGCTGCTGAAGATGAGAAGTTATCTTCTGTTAATACCAGCACTGAACAAAGAAAGAGCGATTCTGATTCCAAAGATAAAAAAACAACGAATACAAACGTTGGGATTTAATAAATCCAAATAAGTTATTAGCTTATCCGTTAATAGAAGTATCTAGAAAATGAATAAGTTAATAGACAAAAAACCGCCGAAATTAAAGCTTTCGGCGGTTTTGCTATTGTCTTAATGAACTTTTTGTTTTACAGGATAGAAGTATAGGTTTTTGGAGTGTGAGTGAAAACTTCACAGCCATTTTTAGTCACATATACGCAATCTTCAATCCGAACACCAGCAACACCTGGAACATAGACTCCAGGTTCAATAGAGAAGCACATACCTTCTTGGATAATCAACTCACTGCCTTCCATGATAGAAGGGTATTCATGTACACTGCTTCCTAAACCATGACCTAAACGATGAGTAAAGTAAGGGCCATAACCTGCTTCAGTAATCACATCACGAGCAATTTTATCCAGTTGCCCAGCAGTTATACCAGGCTTTACCGCTGCAACAGCCGCTTGGTAGGCTTTAAGTACAACAGAATAAATTTCTTCAGCTTCTTTAGGAGGAGTACCAAATACAGCCGTACGAGTAACATCACTTGTATAGCCATGATAGACAACTCCTAAGTCGAAAAGAACCAGTTCGTCTTTTTGGATTTTTCGCGAACCGGGGGTACCATGTGGGCTAGCTGCATTGTCTCCAGCAAGGACCATGGTCTCAAAGCTCATTTCTTTAATACCTTGTTTTTTTAGCTGGTATTCTATTTCGGCGACGATTTCTTGTTCAGAAATCCCTTCTTTAATAGCATTAAAACCAATTTCTAAAGCTGTATCAGCCCATTTTCCTGCTTCTATCATCCGTTCTATTTCTTCTGGTGTTTTAATTAATTTCATTTGTTGAATTTTTTCAGTTGTATCAATAAATTCAACCTGTTCAAAAAGTTTTTCTAACTTTTCATAACGATCAACGGTTAAAAATGTTTTTTCAATGGCAAAACGGTGGATAGGAGTTCCTTTTTGTCGTATTTTTTCAGCAATACTAGTCCAAGGATCTTCGTTATCTAAATAACTATAGACTTCAAAACCCCATTCGCTATTCTTAGCATCTTCTTTTTCTAAAGAAGGGGTAAATAGAAACGGGTCCGCAAAGGGAAAGACAACTAAAGCGAGGATCCGTTCATGAGGATCACTTTCATAACCGCTAAAATAAGCGATACTTCCTGGGTCATTAATAAAAACGCCATCCGTGTGGGTTTCTTTTAACCATTCTTGTAAATCAGCTAAACGTTTTTTCATACATACAACCTACTTTCTTAATCTATCTGACTAGTATCAATTGTATCACTCCATCCTGCATTTAAAAAAGGAAAGATGTAAAAAAAGAGACGAATAGCTAAAAAAACAAAAAAAATGAAATGAATATTGAAATTTTCATGAAAATAGAATTAAAACGCTTGCATTATTTTCGAAAGTTTGATAAATTGTATAAGAATAAAACTGACCTATCAAAAAGTAAATTTAAAGGGGATACTGGAAATGGAAAAACAAACAATAACGATTTATGATGTAGCAAGAGAAGCAAATGTTTCAATGGCCACCGTTTCACGTGTAGTGAATGGAAACCCAAATGTGAAACCAACTACTAGAAAAAAAGTTTTAGAAGTTATTGATCGGTTGGATTACCGACCAAATGCTATAGCACGTGGACTTGCAAGTAAAAAAACTACAACTGTAGGGGTAATTATTCCAGATGTAACCAACTTATATTTTTCATCATTAGCAAGAGGAATTGATGATATTGCCACTATGTATAAATACAATATTATTTTAGCGAATTCTGATCAAAATGATCAAAAAGAAGTAAATGTACTCAATACATTATTAGCAAAACAAGTAGACGGATTAATTTATATGGGACATAAGATCACAGATGAATTACGTGCAGAGTTTTCACGTTCTAAAATTCCAGTTGTATTAGCAGGAACGGTTGATCCAGATGAACAAGTTGGCAGTGTAAACATTGATTATGAAGCAGCAACAGAAGAAGTAATCACTGAATTGATTGGTAAAGGTCACCAACGGATCGCATTTGTATCTGGTTCACAAAGTGAAGAACCAATCAATAGTGTTTATCGGATGAAAGGATACAAAAAAGCTCTTGAGAACGCTGGGATGGAATTTGATGAAAGCTTAATTTTCGAAACAGATTACAACTTTACAGCTGGTGAGGAAGTTTATTCTAAATTAGCTGAAGCAGGTGCCACAGCTGCTTTTATCGGAGACGATGAACTAGCAGTAGGAGTTTTAAATGGAGCGTTGGATCTAGACGTTCGTGTTCCTGAAGAATTTGAAATTATTACAGCTAATAATTCAAAATTGACAGAAATGGTTAGACCTAAATTGAGTACAATTACTCAACCGCTATATGATATCGGAGCTGTTTCAATGCGTTTATTGACAAAACTGATGAATAAAGAAGAAGTAGATGAAAAAACAATCATTTTACCACATCATATCGCTAATAGAGGAACATCTAAATAACACAAAAAACCTTTTTTGAATTTTTTCAAAAAAGGTGTTTTTGTTGTTAAAAATATTAATCTGCTTTCTTCTCAGCTTCGGCTTTAGCTTTAGCGTCAGACTCTGCCTTGGCTTTTTTCTCAGCTTCAGCTTTATCCTTAGCGTCAGCTTCCGCTTTGGCTTTCTTCTCAGCATCGGCTTTAGCTTTAGCGTCAGACTCCGCTTTAGCCTTAGCATCAGCTTCCGCTTTGGCTTTCTTCTCAGCATCTGCTTTAGCCTTTTTCTCAGCTTCTTCTTTAGCTTTTTTTTGGGCTTTTTCTTTAGCTTCTGCAGATGCAATTCCGCCCCAATAATCTTGCAGTTCTTTTTCATTTGCTCCAATAGCAAAATTATAAGTCGTTGTTCCAGGAAGGAATTGGTTATTAAAGATTTCTGTTTGTGTTTCTCCAGAGACAGTAGCAACCTTACCGTTACCTAAAGTAACTTTCCCAGCTTTCATCCCCGTTTTTTTATTAACTGTAGTAGAAACGATTCCTTCTGGTTGTTGGAAAGACTGATTTGCACCCATAATAGCAGGATTAGCATTATTAACAGCGTTCGCAAGTTTTGCCCAGAAAGCACGATTACGCCGACCAGAACTGCCGACTCCTGAATAATTGTCTAAATAATTATCTTCAACAGAATTATCATAGCCGATCCAAGACCCTAATGTTACTTGAGGGGTGCTAGCAACAAACCAAATATCTTTTTGATTTTCAGAAGTACCCGTTTTTCCAGCTAAATCTGCACTAAAATTCAACTGACCTTTAACTTCAGTAGCAGTTCCTGCATCTAAAACGTCTCTCAGCATATCAATAGTGAGATAAGCTGTTTGAGGGGAGAAGACCGGGTTTGATTTAGTTTCGTGCTGATAAATAACAGCGCCTGATGAATCTTCGATAGATTCGATCATATAATTTTCCGTATACGTTCCTTTATTAGCTAAAGTAGCAAATGCATTTGTTTGTTCTAACACAGATGCGCCGCCTTCTGTTCCACCAATGGCTAAGGCCGCATTAGCATATTCTTTTTCAGAAATTGAATCTGTTCCAATACCCATTTTTGGCAAATATTCTCCAGGAACAAATGATTTCTGCATTTCTAAATAAATTCTTGTTGTAACTAAGTTACTTGATTTTGCTAAACCTTCCCGTGCGCTAACCCACGTATTGGGCACTTGTTCACCATCATTGGTAATTTCATGAGTTCCATTTGTTCCATCAGGCACGACTAGTTTAGTTTCTGGAACGATAGTCGCTGGAGTAATGGTTCCATTTTCCAAGGCAGGTGCATACACTAAAAGGGGTTTAATTGTGGAGCCGGGCGAGCGACCTTTCATATCTAACGCATGGTTTATTTGTGAAAGCTCAAAGTCCACACCGCCAACAAAAGAAATGATAGCCCCAGTAGTATTATTCATTAAGACACTACCATTTTGAACCGGCTCAATGATCGTCGTCGTTTCACCAGTATCTGGATTAGTCCAATTAATTTCTTTTTTATAACCTAAGCTGTCTGCGTTAGCAGCGACTACATTCTGCATAGCTTCATAGACAGGTTTATCAATAGTCGAATGGATCTTATAGCCTTTCATTCGTAATTGTTGATCGGCTTTTTCGTAATATTCATCATACAAACTTTTATCAGCTGCTAAGTCTGAAGCCGTTAATTTATCGGCTGTATATAATTTTTCCATTAAGATTTTGCGAGCTTCTTTTTCAACAGCATTGTAAAGGTAAGAGTTATTTGGCTGATTTGAACTATCTTGTTGAACAAAATCAGCAGTTAAATCATATGATTTAGCATCTGCATATTCTTTTTTATTGATATATCCTTCACGGAACATTCTAAAAAGGACTTCGTTTTTTCGAGATAATCCTGGAGCCAAATCTTTTTTAGTTTCTCCATTCTGTGTATATGGACTGTAAATAATCGGGTTTTGTGGTAACCCAGCAATGAAAGCAGCTTGCGGCAATGTTAAATCCCTAGGAGAAACGCCAAATATTCCTAAGGCAGCTTCATGAAGACCTGCAATATTTTCCCCACGATTATTTCGGCCAAATGGAGAAACATTTAAATATGCTTCTAGAATTTCATCTTTTGTAAAATAATTTTCTAAACGATAAGCGAGTAAGATTTCATTTGCTTTTCGTTTAAATGAAACTTCATTTGTTAAAATTTGCTGTTTAATCAGCTGTTGTGTAAGAGTGGATCCGCCTGAAGTAGAAGACGATCCAACTACTTCTTGAAATAAAGCACGAGCAACAGCTTTAGGGACAACACCTTTATGCTTATAGAAGTATTCATCTTCTGTTGCAACAATAGCGTGTTGAACAAGTGGAGACATATCAGCTAAAGGAATAGAAGTTCTTTTTAAGTCTGTTCTCAAATCGCTGATCAATTCTCCACCGGCATAATAGATAGAAGAAGTCGTTTCTATATTTTTGATGTCTGCGTTCATTTCTTCATAAGTAGGAGGCTCATCCTGTGAAACGAGATAGGCAAAATAACCTAAACCAGCTCCGCCTGCAAAAGCAGTGCCAATTAAAAAAATGACAATAAATGCTATAAAAAGATTTTTTAAGACAGTATAACCTACATTGAAGCCAAATAAAATAGTATGACGGGAGGAGCGCTGCACTTCCTTTTCTTCCTGCTTTTGATGCTTCCCAGAAGAAGATTTAGTGCTGAAAGTTTGTTTTACATTTTTTCCTTTCATCATGAACCATCCTTTAAGAGCTAATAAACCAGCAACAAATTTATTGCTAGGAGTTGCAGAATCCAAATCTGTTTGTTTACGCGTATTCTTTGTTCTTTGTTCTTTTTCTGAACGAGTTTGACTATCCGGTATGAAGTCAGAATGTGGCTCCTCCTTGACTGATTGGGGTTTAGCTACTTTATCATTATGTTTGAAAGAGACCCATTTCTTTTTTAGTTTTTGTCCTGCAGCAACAAAAAAGGATTTGATTTTTGTTAAGAACATTGAAATAGTGTCTTTTTTCGGTTCTTTCAAATTTAATTCACCTCATATTCTTAGTTAGAGAAAGTTACTCCGTTGATTATATCAAAAAGTTATAAAAAAACCTAACTTTTGAGAAAAAAAGCAAGGAGTAACGGGAAAAAGGATGATAGAAAAATCACAGTATGAGTTCTGATTAATAAGTAAATGAGAATTATTTAATAAAGTTGTTGACAATAGGTTCTTTTGTTTTTATACTAAGTATTATCAAATACGGATTGCGAGGAATTCAATATGAACTGCTTACCAGTATCTTCTCTACAACTAAATAATTATTTCTTTAGCTATTTTAGAAACTGTTTGTAGACAGGGAAGACTTGGATACAAACAGGAAACAGTAATGTTTGTATCTATGATGGCTAAGGCATTTTGTATTGAGCTGATTGTACCACATAGATGAAAGTTAAATCTAAGTGGTGCATAGATGACCTTATTTTATTTTTATTTAAAATAAACGAAACACCCACTTAGATTGTTTATTATCTAAGTGGGTGTTTTTTTAGTTTATTGCTTAGCTCCGTCTGATAAGAACATAAAAACGAGGAGGAAAAGAAAATGAAGAAAACATTATTAAGTCTAGTAGCACTAACTGCAGGATTGGTATTAGCAGCATGTGGCAATTCAGATAAAGCGGATAAAGGAGAAGAGGTCAATATAGGGATATTGCAGTATATGGAACATGATTCTTTATCGTTAGCACGCAAAGGTTTTTTAGCTAAGCTGGAAGAAGAAGGATATGTGGAAGGGGAAAACTTAACGGTAGATTACCAAAATGCGCAAGGAGATCAGTCTAATCTGCAAAGTATGAGCGAACGATTAGCTGGAGAAAATGATGTCATCCTGACAATTGCAACTCCTGCTGCTCAAGCAGTAGCGAACAGTACAAAAGAAGATCCTATTTTATTTACAGCTGTTACAGATCCAGTTGATGCAGGATTAGTTGAGAGCATGGAAAAACCGGGAGGGAATTTAACTGGTACAAGTGATATGGTTCCCATTGAAGAGCAAATTGCTTTGTTGTTATCAATAGCTCCAGAAGCAAAGACAATTGGAATTATCTATAATTCCAGCGAACCAAATTCAAAAATCCAAGCTGATTTAGCTGAAAAAGCCCTTGAAGATCAAGGAGTAAAAGTGAAAGTTTTAACCGTAACGACGACAAATGATGTGCAACAAGTCATGACGACTTTAGCGCAAGAAGTTGAAGCTGTTTATATTCCTACAGATAACACATTAGCAAGTACTATGCCGACTGTTGGGGAAATCGCGACAGAATACAAACTACCAGTTGTTCCAGGTTCGGCAGAGATGGTAGAAGCAGGAGCTTTAGCAACTTATGGCATCAACTATTCTGATTTAGGCGGACAAACAGCAGAGTTGGCTTTGAAAATCATCAAGGAAGGCGCTGATCCAGCCGAACTTTCTATTGAAACTTCAAAAAACTTAGAACTGGTTATTAACGAAGAAATGGCTAAAGCTCTAGGTATAGATCCTGAAAGTATTAGCGTACCAAAATAAGAAATAAAAAAGGGAGAATTTCATAATTATGAGTATCTTATTATCCAGCATCTCACAAGGTTTATTATGGTCAATCATGGCTATTGGTGTTTATTTAACTTTTCGCATATTGGACATTGCCGATTTAACGGCGGAAGGGAGCTTTCCGCTTGGAGCAGCAATCTGTGCAAGTCTGATTGCTTATGGAGTTTCTCCTTTATGGTCTACAGCAGCCGCTTTATTAGGTGGAATGCTGGCAGGCACAGTATCAGGCTTGCTGCATACTAAATTAAAAATTCCTGCGCTGTTGACTGGTATTTTGACTATGACAGGATTGTATTCTATTAATTTGAGAATTATGGGAAAAGCCAATATCACTTTACTTGGGAAAGAAACTTTGATGCGGATAATGCAAGCTTATGGATTAACTAACCGAACGGCGGTCTTAGTTGTAGGAGCAATTGCCAGTGCATTAGTCATTCTTATTTTATACCTCTTTTTTAATACTGAGATTGGGTTGGCTATTCGTTCGACTGGCGATAATGAAGCGATGAGTGAAGCAAATGGCATCCATACGAATACCATGAAAATTATCGGCTATATGTTGAGTAATGGATTGATTGCCTTATCTGGTGCATTGATTGCCCAAAATAACAGTTACGCAGATATTGGTATGGGAATTGGAACGATTGTGATTGGCTTAGCTTCAGTCATTATTGGAGAAGTTCTTTTCCGTAATTTGTCTTTTGTTAAACGTTTAGGAACAATTGTAATTGGGTCGATAGTTTACCGCTTGATTATTGATTTAGTTTTACAATTGGGTGTTGATCCTCAAGATATTAAGCTGTTTTCAGCATTAATCCTAGCTATTGCGCTTTCAACCCCCTTATTGAAAAAGAAAAGAAAAAAAGATCCGCTGCAGTTCAAAAATAGATGGAAGAAAGGAGTGAATTAAAGTGACAGCTATTTTACAAATTAAAAATATCCATAAAAGTTTTGAAATGGGAACAATTAATGAAAACCATGTATTAAAAGGCCTGAATCTAACTATTGAAGAAGGCGAATTTGTTACGATTATTGGAGGAAATGGTGCTGGGAAATCAACACTCTTAAACAGTATTGCTGGAAGCTTTTTTGTTGAATCAGGACACATTTTTCTAGATGGTGAAGATGTAACGCATCAAAAAACAGCAGAACGAGCTAAAAATATTGGGCGTGTCTTTCAAGACCCTAAAATGGGAACAGCTACAAGGTTAAGTATTGAAGAGAACTTAGCAGTTGCCTATAATCGTGGAAAAAAACGCGGACTGTCACTTGGAGTTAAAGAAAAGCAGCGCATAGAATTTTGCGAACGATTAAAGCAATTGGATTTGGGATTAGAAACTCGTTTGAAAATGGAAGTAGGCCTTTTATCCGGAGGGCAAAGGCAGGCGTTAACTTTACTGATGGCCACATTACAAACACCAAAACTATTATTGTTAGACGAACATACAGCTGCCTTGGATCCAAAAACAAGTAAAATGGTACTTGAATTAACGGATAAAGTTGTAAAAGAGGAACAGTTAACTACCATGATGATCACCCATAACATGGAGAACGCGATTGAATACGGCAACCGGTTGATCATGCTGTATAATGGTCAAGTAGCAGTAGATGTTTCTGGTAAGGAAAAACAAAATATGACAGTTCCCGATTTGCTGGAGTTGTTCCATAAAAACAGTGGAGACCGTGTAAGTGATGATGCCTTGATTTTAGGATAATTAAAAAAAACAACAAAAAAAAAGCTGAGTTCTCAGCTTTTTTTTGTTTATAGATTAGCTGTTGGCATTTTTTCTCCAATAGCCGCTAAGCGCTCGCTTACTTCTTCTTGACTCAAATGATGGTGCTTAACATACAAGTTCTCAGGTGCAACACGACACTCATGACAGCAGCCACGTAAATATTTGTGTTCATTTTCTTCTGAAGATAGAATTTGACGGTTACAACTAGGATTTGCACAGTTAACGTACCGTTCACAAGGTAAACCGTCGAACCAGTCGCGTCCAACTATTACATGTTCTTTTTGGTTAACAGGAACACTAATACGACTGTCGAAAACGTACATTTTTCCATCCCATAGTTCGCCTTGTACTTCCGGATCTTTACCATACGTAGCAATTCCGCCATGTAATTGACCTACGTCTTTAAATCCTTCTTTAAGGAGCCAGCCTGAAAATTTTTCGCAACGGATTCCGCCAGTACAATAAGTAACGACTCGTTTATCCATAAACTGTTCTTTATTTTCGCGGATCCATTGTGGAAGTTCACGGAACGTACGGATTTCTGGTCGCACAGCTCCTCTAAAATGTCCTAAATCATATTCATAGTCATTACGAGCATCAATAACAATTGTATTTTCATCTAAAATAGCTTCGCGAAATTCTTTTGGATCTAAATAAGTACCTGTAATCTCATTTGGATCGATGTCATCTTCCAGGTTTAAGGCAACTAATTCCTGACGATAACGGACGTGCATCTTTTTAAAAGCTTCTGTGCTTTCTTCATCGATTTTAAAGACCATATCAGCAAAACGAGCATCGGCATGCATCTCGTCCATATAACGCTGAGTTTGTTCAAACGTCCCAGAAACTGTGCCATTGATACCTTCTGCAGCTACTAAGATTCTTCCTTTTAAACCAATCTCTTTACAAAAAGCAAGATGCTCTGTTGTAAATTGCTCAGGGTCTTCAATAGGAACGTATTGGTAATAAAGCAATACACGGTAATCTTTAGACATTGTAAATCCTCCTAAATATCTTACTTTACATGATAGATAGACAAACTATCTGACACTATATTATACACTATCTTATTTCAAGAAAGCAAGATGTAAAATTAAAGAATAAATTACGTTGTACCATTTTTTGTGAAAATAACTAGCATCGAAATAAGCCGTAGGCTTCCTTATTTGTAAAATAGCGGAAAGTAGTCAGTTCATTCCATGGTTTGTGTAAAAAAAGTGTCTGTTTTTTTACTCCGCTTTTATTTTTGCGTACGTCAAATAAACGATCCCTTCTAATTTTAAAAAAATTAAGCTACCCAAGCAGTTAGATAAGCTAGATGGTTTTTACTGATCTTATCTTTCGCAAAGGCTAACATAATGAGAAAAGTCATCGTCACAAAAAGATTCAGTTTCTTTTTTCCTCGTATCGTATGATTCTCAAATAGGTAATCTCGATCGATTCGTCCATTTACTCGCTCAATAGAGGTTCGCTTTTTGTAGATTCGTTTGAACTTAAAACTATCCCTAGCGACTTTGTTAAATATACGTCAGTCTTCTTCACATTTTATTCTGAAAAGCCGGTTATCCTGATATTGAGATTTAAATCCATAACGTAAACAATCTGTTTTCTTATCATGTCCCATATACGCTAGCTTTATCTCATTTCCTTTTTCATCGACATAGGAAACCGCTCCGTTATACGTATAAATTAAATCTGTATCTCGATATTGTTTGGTTAGCGTATCTTTATCCCACTGGTTTTTAATATCAATAATGGGAATTATTTCTTTAGATTCAATGAGACTTAATAATGGAGCTCCATCATATCCTCTGTCAGCTAGAAGATAGTCACACTGTTTTGCTTGTGAGGTAGAAAAATGTTTGATCAGTCTTTTTGCGACCGTCGGTTCGCCTTCAGATGCTTTAGTCACTTCGTAGGCTACAGGCAATTCATAATTTGCATCAACGATTAAATGAAGTCGATAACCAAACCATGTTTTCTTCTTTGTTATCTTCTCGCCATTGGCTGTCGTAGTGGTATATTGTTTTAGTGTGAAATCTGCTTCAGTATCTCTTCTGCCATCATGTTCTACTTTTTTATTTGGTTTTGTAGCATAAGAAGGGATGATTTTTCCATCTAAAGCTAACGTTTGCCCAAATCCATCCAGTGTTTCATATAAAGTAGTGACCAATTCAGTAAACATCTCATCTAATAGGTGTTGATGGAGCAGTAACTTTTTTAAAAATCGAGAAAAAGCAGCTTCTGTGGGAGCTAGTTGAACCCTATACTTGCCTTTTTGTGAGCGCGAAAAATGAGGTGAAATCCGCATAGTTCTCTGAGTTGGCTATTCCGCTTCAACTCTCGAATCAAAGAAGCGACAGAGCGATGTTGAAAGACAAAACTAGCTACGAAAGCACGCCACATGGTATGAACTGGATAATCATTTCTGCCCTTTCCACGTTCTTCTTCTAATGCAGTTAACAGATTTTCACCCGGTAATGCCGTTAATACATCATTCAACTTTTCTAAATCGCCTAATTCATGGTTTTCAAATAATGATAATTGTGTTATTCTATTCATGGAAAAGTGACCTCCTTATATGAGTCTGATAACCATATTTTATTACTGTTTCAGTAGTTTGAGGCACTTTTTCTCTTATTTTTTTAATTAGTCGCAAAATACCAAAAATGATCAATCGCCAATAAGAAAATGCTGATACAGCAGTCTTTCTTATTGGCGATTTTTATTTTAACCACATTTACAGCCTTAGAGCTCCATGGGCTCGCCAACAACGTGATTTATTCTTAAACAGTTAATTTACTTTTTAAGCGGATACCGGTAAAATAAACTCTCAAGCTATTTATAATCGAATAATAAAGTAGAAATTGAAAGGATGGGGACGATGGAGCGCTGTGCTTGGGCAAAGTCAGATTTGGATAAGCAGTACCATGACCAAGAATGGGGAAAACCGCATCATGAAGATGCAGCGTTGTTTGAACTCCTAATTCTTGAAACCATGCAAGCTGGCTTAAGCTGGTCTACTATTTTAGCAAAAAGAGAAAATTATCGAGCAGCCTTAGAAGGGTTCGATCCTGTAAAGATTCAATATTACGATCAAACCAAAATTGAAGAATTATTGTTGAATCCCGGTTTGGTTCGAAATAAGTTGAAAATGTACTCTATACCTAAAAATGCAGCAGCTTTTTTGGCTGTTCAAAAAGAATATGGCTCTTTTGATGCTTATCTCTGGTCTTTTGTAGGTTATCAAACGATTGTTAACTTTTATGAAGAAGGAGAAAAGACACCAATAAAAACAGCTTTATCAGAAAAAATAGCAAAAGACATGAAAAAGAAAGGCTTTTCTTTCGTTGGGCCCGTAACTTGTTATGCATTTCTGCAAGCGGCAGGATTGGTCAATGACCATGAATCAACATGTCAATTTAAATAGATTTGGCAGACATTGTTCCATTAAGTGATAAATTAAGTGATAAATTTTCTTATTTGACACTTAACTGTAACCTAAAAGAAATCTTATTGACGTGCTGTTCATGCTATACTAGTTCTTGTGAACAGACTATTAAATTTATTTAAAGAAATGAAAATAAATTTTTGGAGGAGAAATATTAGTGAATAAAAAATTACTTTCAATTGCTATTTTAGGAACAATGACTTTTAGTTCTCTTATTTTACCAACAACAGCAAGTGCCGAATCGTATACTGATAAAATTGAAGAAGCCAAACAAAATGCAAATCAAAACCAAAAAAATATAGATGAAACTGATCAAAAAATAAAAGGGTTAGCATCAGAAAAAGACAATACACAAGGGCAATTGGAAAACATCAATAACACTATCCGTGTGAACAAAGAAAAATCTCAAAAACTAGTTGCAGATATTCAAAAATCTCAAAAAGAAATGGATTCATTGCAATCTGAAATCACAACGTTAGAAGAAAAGATTGAGCAACGTAATGAACAATTGGATCAACAAGCTCGGACAGTTCAAACAAATGGTGACACACAGAACTACATAGAATTTATTATCGAAGCAGAGTCGTTAGTAGATGTACTGGGACGCGTAGATGTAGTCAGTCAAATGGTTAATGCCAATAAAACACTTGTTGAAGAACAAGTAGCAGACCAAAAATTAGTTGTTGAAAAGAAAACAAAAACTGAACAAACGATTGTACAACAAAACGCTTTAGCTGCACAATTGGAAGATGCACAAACTTCACTTGAACAACAGTTATTAGAAAAAGAAGTAATTGTTTCTCAATTAGCTTCTGAAATGGCTACAGCTCAAGAAGATAAAGATGCATTTTTAGCACAAAAAGCAGCAGCAGAAAGTGCAGTAGCTGAATATACTTCAGCTCAAGAAGCAGCAGAAAAAGCTGTGCAAGTAGCATTTGAACAGAAAAAAGCAGAAGAAGCTGAAGCTGCTGAAAAGGTAGAAAATGAAGCAGCAAGTGAATCAGTATCCGCAACCAGCTCTTCAGAACAAAATAACACAGAAACAGCGGCAGCAGAAGCAGCAACACCAGCTGCATCAACTAGCCAAGCAAGTCAATCAAGCAGCGAATCAAGTGAATCAAATCAAACAGCAAATAACAATACGTCAAGTTCACACAGTTCAAGCACAAGTAGTTCAACTAAGCCAGCAACCAGCAAACCAGCTGCAGACTCAACACCGGCTAAAAAACCAGCTCCGACGCCAGCTCCAGCTCCGTCATCTGGCGGAACATCGTTATCAGCGATGCAACCAGCGATCAATGCTGCTTTAGCTGCAGGCAAACCTTATTTATGGGGCGGAACATCGCTATCAGGTGGATTTGACTGTTCTGGATTTACGCAATACGTCTTTAACAATGTTGGAGTTTCAATTCCACGTGTAGCATCTGCACAATATAGTGCATCAACTCATGTTTCTAATCCTCAACCAGGAGACTTAGTGTTCTTCTCATTAGGCGGTTCAACTGTTGACCATGTGGGCATCGTTACTGGTGGCGGTGGATTCATCGGATCACAAAGCAGTACAGGGGTAGCGTATACTTCTTATACTTCTGGATGGTGGGCTAATAAAGTTGTTGGATTTGGACGTTACTAAAGAAAATCTTTGTTAATTAAAAATTGACGATTTCAAAATGAAACAATAATAATAAATTTTTGGGGAGCCTCCGGGCTTCCTTTTTTTTGCTTAAAAAAGCTAAGTAGTTAAGAAAGGCTCTTTATCAATCGTATTGGTAACTCTTAGATAGTGAAATTTCCTCCGAAATTTACGTGTCTGCTTGCAAGAAGCCATGGAAACGACTGGAGCTTTACTGTCTCCAGTCTTTCAAGCCTTGTCATGGCTATTGCTACTTCAGCAGTCTTACAGACAGGATACACTTGGGCGCATGCCTACAGTACTTCCTTTTTTTGAATCCTTTACATGGCCGCAAGTATCCACTATTCCTCCAAACATTTCAAGATTGTGGAATAGAGTCATTTTGCTTACCAACACCAAAAATCACAGACCCTTAAGAAAACCGGTTTTAATCAGCTTTGAGGATCTGTATATTGAGTGTTCTTCATGGTTTTGCTAGAGATTCTGTTTTTCCTCTATTTTAATAAATATGATTTTTTTATAGAAGACTTGTACTTTTAATGTATAACAATGTTTCTCGGTATAAGAGTAGAATATGCATTTTCTTTGTTTAGCGAGACGTATCAATTTATGTGAGTAAAAATATTATTTCTTATAAGTAAAAACATTGATTTAGATCAATTTATTTCAAAAAAATTAAGACTATGATGTATAAGGTTTTGATTGTGCCTTTAAATGAATCGACTTAAAAATAAGAAACTAGTAAATGATTGATTTATAAAATGAGATAGTTTAAAAGCTAGACCAAAGCAGATGGAAAAGTCAAATTAATCAGAGGAGGAAAAGATAGTGTTGGAAGAACATCCTTTTAGACGTTTAACCAAAATATTGTTAGTTGTGCTTGCAGTGGTGTTTTCAATTTTAATAGCAGGAGGGATTTTGATTTTTAAGAATGAAGCGCCTCGTCCTGCAAAAATGGTATCAGAAGATGGTACTGTTGTAATGACAAAAGATGAACTAATAAGTGGACAAGCAGTTTATGAAAAGTATGGGTTAGCTGATTATGGTTCGATTCTTGGAAATGGATCGTACTTAGGACCTGATTATACAGCACAAAGTTTACATATTTATTTAGAAGGGATGTATCATTATTATGGTGATGAGTTGTATTCTAAGAAGTATAACCAGCTATCAGATACGGAACTAGGTGGGATTAAAGAGAAAGTCAAACAGGAGATCCGCGAGAACCGATATACCAAAAAAACTGATACCTTAATTTTGACGGATGCGCAAGTATTTGGTGTGAATTATTTAAGAGAATACTATCGTGAGAAGTTTATTAATAACCCAACAGAAGCGGGACTGCCTGAAAATATGATCGATCAAGTAAAAACTTCCGATTATATGACAGAAGGAAATAAAATTGACCATTTAACGAATTTCTTTTTCTGGAGTGCTTGGGTGTCTTCCACGAATCGTCCTGGCATGATATTCAGCTATACCAATAACTGGCCATATGATATAGATGCAGGAAATGTTATGACGTCTGAAGCTATGGTTTGGACAGCGATTAGTGTTGCTGTTTTAGTTGTTGGAGTTGCAGCAATTCTGTATGTACAACGCCGTTATCATTTTGAAATGGATCAAGCTTATGCTGGCGATAATATACCAGATGTAAATGCTGATATGCCCATTACTTCAAGCCAACGTAAGACAGGAAAATTTTTCTTAATTGTTGTGTTAATGCTGCTTCTTCAGATTATGTTGGGAGAGTTGATGTCGCATTACTATATTGAAAATGGTTTCTTCGGTTTGCCGATCGAAAGACTCTTTCCATTTAATATTGCCAAAACATGGCACTTGCAGCTTGCTATCTTTTGGATTGCCACAGCTTGGTTAGCAACCGGGGTTTATATTGTCCCGCGTGTATTTGGAAAAGAACCTAAACATCAAGGTAAACTAGTCGATCTTCTTTTCTGGGCTCTTATTTTTGTTATCGGCGGCAGTATGTTAGGGGAATGGGGTTCGATTTTAAACGTTATTAACGACAATTGGTGGATAGTAGGTCATTTTGGCTGGGAATATCTTGAATTAGGTAAGTTTTGGCAAATTCTATTTATTGGTGGCATGGTGCTTTGGGTTATTATTTTGCTTCGCGGATTTATACCGCGTATAAAGACACACAAAAAAGATGATAAAACAGTTTTGATTACATTATTATTATTCGGGTCAATAGCTATACCCGCATTCTATTTAGCATCTTTGTTTATTATTCCTGATTCTCACATTACCTTCGCAGATTATTGGCGCTGGTGGATCGTCCATTTATGGGTAGAAGGAATTTTTGAATCCTTTGCGGTTATTTTAATTGGCTATCTGATGGTAAATATGAAGTTAACGACTGTTCGTTCAACTGTTCGGATGCTTTATTTCCAATTGATTTTATTGTTAGGCGCGGGCGTAGTCGGTATGGGACATCATTATTTTTGGGAAGGCGATCATTCCATTTGGCTAGCGCTAGGTGCCTGTTTTTCAGCTTTGGAAGTTGTTCCTCTTTGCTTACTCATTTGGGATGCCTACACACATTATAAAATTATGCGTGATAGTGGAAAAGAATTTCCTTATAAAGGAACATTTAATTTTCTGGCAGCAACAGGCATTTGGAATGCAATTGGTGCAGGAGCATTAGGATTTTTAATCAATGCTCCGGCCATTAACTACTTTGAACATGGGACACAATGGACATCTGCACATGCGCACGCTTCTATGGCCGGTGTTTATGGTATGTTTTCTATCGCCATTATGCTTTACGCTTTACGCAATATTTCTAAAAAAGAAATTTGGGATAAAAAAATGGAGAAAATGATTACCTGGTCTAGTTGGTTGTTAAATATCGGACTTGCAGGTATGGTTTCTATTACATTATTGCCTGTGGGCTACTTACAGTTAAAAGACGCATTAGACAATGGGTATTGGCATGCTCGTCAAACTTCTTTCTATAAGACTTCTCCTGTTTATGAATTGCTATGGGCACGTATGCTTCCAGACTTAATTTTTACTGCAGGTGTTATTTTACTTCTTGTGATTGTTATAAAAGTTATGCGAAACTTGAAGCCAGCAGAACATAAATGAGAACAACAATAGATTATTGTGAGTTTATTTGAAAGTTAAGGCAGACGAATATGTCTCATTTCAATGTTGGTCAAAAGCTGTCAGCATCAAGTCGAATGATGATAAAAAAAATGATAGACCGGCAATCTTATCTTTCATGATTGCCGGTCTATTATCTTTTAAAGGTATTCTTCAGTTAATTCTAGGAAAGTTTTGATATCATTTTCCATGATTTCGATACCAGCTGTCCAAAAATCAGGTTTCGTTAAATCAGCATTCAAATGCTTCTTAGCTAAATCTTCTGTAGTCATTGAAGCTGTATCCCGTAATAAGGCAATGTACCGATCTTCAAAGCCATTACTGTTTTCTAGAGATTGAGCATAAATTCCTAAACTGAAAAGATAGCCAAATGTATAAGGGAAATTGTAAAAAGGAACATCTGCAATAAAGAAATGAAGCTTACTAGCCCAAAAATGCGGGTGATAAGAATTTAAAGAGTTTTGGTAAGCTTCTTTTTGAGCTGTTTCCATCAATTCAGACAACCGTTCATCTGTTACTACTCCCATCTGACGTTCTTCATAGAATGTTGATTCAAAAATAAAGCGGGCATGGATATTTAAGAACATAGCCAAAGCATTTTGGATTTTTGTATCAAGCAGACCGATTTTTTCTTCTTTTGACTTGGCGTCTTTTACGGTGGCGTCTGCAACAATCAGTTCTGCAAAGGTGCTTGCAGTTTCAGCAACATTCATAGCATATTGCTGATTTAAAGCTGGAAGATCGTTCATTACATGACTATGGAAAGCATGACCTAATTCATGAGCCAAAGTAGAAACTTCTCCGGGTGAATCAGCATAAGTCATAAAAATACGAGATTCGTTGCTTTCCGGCAATTCTGCACAATACCCTCCTGGGCGTTTGCCATTACGATTTTCTGCTTCAATCCAGTTTTTTTCAAAAGCAGACTGAGCAAAATTTGCCATTTTAGGACTGACTTTTTTGAAGTTTTCAATGATAAATGCGGCTCCTTTATCATAAGGATAAACTTGCGGCTTAGCATCCCCAACTAAAACAGGTGCTTCAATATCTTGCCAGTCTAATCGTTCTTTGCCCATTAATTGAGCTTTACGGTTTAAGTAGTCAATAAATGGTTGTTTATGGTCACTGACAGCTTTCCACATTGTATCTAAAGTCTCTTTTTTCATTCGGTTGTATTCTAAAGGGCGTTTTAAAAAGTCAGAGACACCATGTGCTTTATAATCGGCTAGTCGAAAACCGGCTAAATGATTTAGTGTATCGCCAAATAAAGGAGCTTTTTCGGACCAAGCGGTTTCCCATTTATCAAAAATTTGTTTTCTGACTTCGCTGTCAGGATCTGTATTCATTTTATTATAGGCTTGTCCAGCGGAAAGATCGATAATGGTTCCATCTTGTTCTTCAAATGGAATTTCAATAGTAGCGACTAAAGTATCGTAGTGGTCACTCCAACCTTGGAAGCCATCAATCGAAAGAGCGTTAATTAAAGACTCTTCGGATTCACTTAATAATTCTTTTCCTTGTGTTCTTGTCTCTTGTAAGACAAATTCAACCGGACGGAATTCGGGCAAAGCAAGTAACTTTTTCCATTCCTCTTCCGGCATAGCAACAAGTTTTTTTGTGAGGATAGTTTGGATCGTATTGAAACTACTGCTCAAGGAGAATATTTGTCCAAATAAAGTAGTAGTCTGTTTATCATTGACATCAGCTGACTGAACAGCTTCAACAAAAGTATGTACTTGTGTTAAGCCAAAAGTGAGTTTTTCTTGTAGTCCTAAAATAGAAGAAAATTGATGGAAATAAGGCTTATCCTCTTTGCTGTTCCATTCTTTAACAGCAGTAGAGAATTCAGTTAATTGCTCTTGAATCAACGTTATTTTTTCTTGTAATTCTGTGGAATGACTGCCGCCTGAAAAAATAGAATCTAGGTCCCAATTCATACTGTACTTCATTTAAAAACTTCCCTTCTGCATGTGTCTTCTTTTATTATAATCTAGTTGTCCTTAGTTTAAAACCATCCTTTTGTAAATTACGGAAAATTAAAACCAGCGTGTTGGTTGACATCTCCGCTGAGATGAGTTAGCTTAGTAGGTGACAAGAAATGAATAAGCTTCTGTTAGGTGAGGCTCCTATATGGAAATATGCTGCTGCCCAAAAACGTCGAGAGACACCAATGGGTCAACAGAGATGGTCGAATTAAGGCCATATTTAATGTAGCTGATGAATAATCTACGCCATATAGTGCTAAAACTCGACGATGGAGAACTAATACTGTGTCTTTATTTGTTTTGCACTTCATTCAGTATTAAATATGTGAACCGTTTATTTGAGATAAACAATTCAGGTACATACTCTATCGCGGAATAGAGTATGTACTTTTTTTGTTGTGTCGATTAAACTGAAAAACTTATCCATTATGAGCAACAGCTAGTTTTCAGTAGAACAAAACCTAACAAAATGGGAAAGAGGTGAATGGTATGGAAAAAGGATCTAGTAGTGATCATCCAGATGATGATTGTTGGAAAAATAAAGAAAAAATAAGTAAACCTACCATAAACCTCTTAGTTAGGATAAGAGTGTAGTAAAACTTATTTTTTCCGGTAAGACAAGAGGAGGAAAAAATGATGGCAAATCAAAAAAAACACATTTATACAGAAAAGAAATCTAAAAACAATCAATTGAAAGAACTAGGTTACTTGACAGAAGAAGCGGTTTTAAAACAATTGAAGACAGAAGCATCAGGCTTAAGCAAATCAGAAGCGGAAAAACGCTTAGAAGAATTTGGATTGAATGAAGTAGCTTCCCAAAAACCGATTCCTTGGTATTTACTGTTGCTCCAAGCATTCAAAGATCCCTTTATTTATGTTTTAGCACTTTTATTAGTTGTCTCAGCTGCTACTAAAGATTTTGAGGCTAGTATTGTTATGAGCCTAATGATTTTATTTAGTGCGGGACTTCATTTTATTCAAGAATACCGTTCTCAAAAAGCCAGCTTAGCTTTAAAAGAGCTGATTGAAACCACTTGTGCAGTAACCAGAGAAGGGGTAACAAAAGAAACCCCAATTGATGAAGTGGTTCCTGGAGATATTATTAATTTGTCGACAGGAGACTTGATTCCAGCTGATGCTCGTTTGATTTGGGCCAAAGACTTATTCGTCAATCAATCGTCATTAACGGGCGAATCAATGCCAATTGAAAAATTTGTTCATATCGAGAATGAGAAAAAAGACGCGAATATGACGGCTTTGGACCTTCACAATTTAGCTTTTATGGGTACAGATGTTTTGAGCGGACAAGGAAAAGTAGTCGTATTAAAAACGGGAGAAGATACTTTCTTTGGAGACATTGCTGCTAAATCTTCTAAATCTAGAGGAGAAACGAGTTTCGACCGCGGAGTAAAAAATGTCAGTAAATTATTGATCAACTTTATGCTGGTTATGGTGCCTATTGTATTTTTGATCAATGGGATTTCAAAAGGCGATTGGGGGGAGGCGTTCTTCTTCTCAATCGCAGTAGCAGTCGGCCTCACACCAGAAATGCTGCCGATGATCATCACAAGCAACTTAGCTAAAGGCGCAATTACAATGTCTAAGAAAAAAGTAATTGTTAAAGAACTAAATGCTATTCAAAACTTAGGCGCCATGGATGTTTTATGTACAGATAAAACTGGAACCATCACAGAAGATAAAGTTGTTTTGGTACGCCATATAAATCCGATCGGAGAAGAAAGCGACCGAGTTTTAGAATTAGCCTATATGAATTCAAATTACCAAACGGGTTGGAAAAACGTGATGGATCACGCTGTTATTGAATACTTTAGTGAAAACCGTGAAGAAAGTGAATTAGAGAAAATTGAAAAAATCGATGAGATTCCATTCGATTTTTCAAGACGTCGTTTAACGGTAGCTGTCAAAGCAGGAGATCAGCAGTTGATGATTACCAAGGGTGCAGTAGAAGAAATGCTGAAAGTTTGTCAGTATGTTGAATTAAACGGCGAAGTTGTTTCATTGACACCAGAATTACAAAAAACAATGGAAGAAGTCAGTATCAAAATGAATAAAGAAGGCATGCGTGCTTTAGGCGTTGCTTACAAGAAAAATGTGCATGATTCAGCTGTTTATTCTATTAAAGATGAAGCAGACATGGTGTTAGTAGGATTCATGGGGTTCTTAGATCCGCCGAAACAATCTTCGATCACAGCTATTCAGTCGCTTCATGAACATGGCGTGAACGTAAAAGTGTTGACTGGCGATAACGAGATCGTTGCTCAAAAAATCTGCAAAGAAGTTGGGATTGAAGTAAACCGCGTGATTCTTGGCACGGAACTTGAGACAATGGATGATAAAAAATTGATGGATGCAACAGAAGAGGTCAATCTTTTTGCGAAGTTAAACCCTACCCAAAAAGCAAGAATCATTGAATTATTGCAACAGAAAGGGCACACCGTTGGATTTATGGGTGATGGTATCAATGATGCCCCTGCTTTAAGAACAGCTGATGTAGGAATTTCTGTTGATACTGCAGCCGATATTACGAAAGAAGCTAGCTCAATCATTCTGTTAGAAAAGAGTTTAACGGTTTTAGAAGATGGCGTGTTAGAAGGTCGGACTGTTTTTGGCAACATGATGAAATACATTAAAATGACCATCAGTTCGAACTTTGGAAATGTCTTTAGTGTATTAGTAGCCAGTGCCTTTTTACCGTTCTTACCAATGCTTTCGATTCAACTCTTAGTCCAAAATCTGATCTATGATGTTGCTCAATTAACGATTCCTTGGGATAAGATGGATGAGGAAGATTTAATAAAACCAGCTAAATGGGGAACGTCTGATTTATTAAAATTTACTTTTAGTGTGGGACCGATCAGTTCTATTTTTGATATCTTAACCTTTATGCTGATGTGGTTTGTTTTCCATGCCAATACTGTCCAAGACGCTGCTTTATTCCACTCCGGCTGGTTTGTGATCGGGTTGATCACTCAAACAGTTGTCGTACACGTCATTAGAACGAAAAAAATACCCTTTATCCAAAGCAGAGCCAGCATGAGTGTGATACTCTCAACAATTGCCGTTGTAGCGGCTGCTGTATTGATTCCAGGAAGCACATTCGGTACCTTCTTTGATTTTGTAGCTTTACCGGAAAATTACTGGAAATGGATGATTCTAATCGTTTTAGCCTATATTGTATTAACTCAAATAGTTAAAGATATTTATATTAAAGTAAATAAACAATGGTTATAAAGAGAATAGAATAGAGAATGCAAACCAAGCAGCGTTTTATCAGCAATGATAGAACGCTACTTTACTTTATTTTTCTATAGAAAAAAAGTTTTTTTTGCTATACTGATGATAGTGAGTTGTAAATAACGCTGCCTTTTTATAGTTTGTATTAAATCTAGAAGGCAGGTTGGTGAAAGGAAGGAAGGAAGGAAAGAAATGCGCTTAGCAACAAAAGACAATTTATTTATCGGATTAGCATTAGCTATTATGATTGTATTATTCTATAGTTCTTCTCAGCCATATGAAAAACAGTCTATTACACCTGTATTAGATCAGTTATTAGCGAAAGAACCATTAAAAAACGTATTGAGTAATGTGCAATTTACTTATTCTGAAAGCGAGGTCAGTATCTCAGCTTTAGGTTATAGTAAATTTATAGAATTTTTTATTCGCAAAGGAGCTCATTTCGGAACTTACTTTTTATTGGGCTTATGCTGGTTTTTAGGACTGAAAAATAAAATGACAAGTATAAGTTTGGCGGCATTAGTTTCATGGTTCTTAACGACTGGGTATGCTGCTGTCGATGAATTCCATCAAGGCATCACACCTAACCGAACGCCTTTGCTGCAAGACGTTCAATTAGATAGTATAGGAGCAATGACTGCAATCATACTAGCGCTGCTCTTTTTCTTTTTTCATAGTCCTAAAAAGAAACGAAAAAAAAGTTTTCGTTCTTTACGTTAAGATAAAACCACATTGTTATTAAAGAAAAGTTTGCTCGATGGTAGGTTTTTTGGTAAAATAGATAAGGCTTGTTTGCCTAAATACACAATGAAATGAGGGAATGGAATGTCAGGACATTCAAAATGGAATAATATCCAAGGACGTAAAAATGCACAAGATTCAAAACGCGGCAAAATTTTTCAAAAAATATCAAGAGAAATTTATATGGCTGTGAAAAGCGGTGGACCTGACCCCAGCACAAATCCTTCATTGCGCATGGTGATGGATAAAGCAAAGTCAAATAATATGCCAAATGACAATATTGAACGTGCCATAAAAAAAGGCAGTAATACAGCAGAAAATGAAAACTATGATGAAGTAACTTATGAAGGGTATGGACCAAACGGCATCGCTGTTTTAGTACATGCTTTAACAGATAACTTAAATCGGACAGGTACGAACGTACGTGTTGCTTTCAATAAAAATGGCGGAACGATGGGTGAAAAAGGTTCTGTCAGCTATATGTTTGAACGTAAAGGATATATTGCAATTGAACGCGAAGGCTTAGATGTGGATGAAGATACTATGCTGATGAGCGTTTTAGAAGCGGGCGGAGAAGAAATGGAGACTTCAGAAGAAGTGTTTGAAATTTATACAGATCCATCTGATTTTCCAGCAGTCCGTGATGCTTTAGAAAAAGAAGGCTACACTTTGGCTAAATCAGAAGTAACAATGGTTCCTCAAACAACCGTTGAAATGCCAGAAGATAAAAAAGCTATTTTTGAACAAATGTTGGATAAATTAGAAGATGATGACGATGTTTCAGAAGTCTTTCATAATGCAGAAATGTAAGTCAATAAATTTAAAAAATACTTGTTCCTTATCAATTGGTAAGGGACAAGTATTTTTTTAGTGGCTAAATTAGTCGCTTGTTAAAGCAGCAGGAAATAATCTAGTAGATTGAATTCTCTAATAGATATTTTTTTATTAAAAAAAATAGAAATAGAAAAAGATGCAGATAGTTAGAGTGGAGAGTAAAAGTTGTTAAAGGAGGGGGAAAAAACTGAAAGAAACAAGATAAAAAATAAAAAGGAGGGAATGGCCAGATACCCAAGTTCAATTAGAGGGCCTAGATTGAGACAATGTATCGGCAGAAAGTATGGAGATAGAACAATTTGCTGAACATATCGTATTAGATGCGCAGACTAAAGGAGCCAGCGATATTCATATTTTACCTGAATTAAATCAGTATATACTATTTTTCAGAATCAGTGGGGAATTGCTGCAGATGCTGTTACTGACACAAGAAGAAGGCAACCGATTGATTTCTTACTTTAAATATCTTGGAAATATGGATGTTGGCGAAAGAAGAAAACCCCAAAGCGGTTCTGTTCAAATAAAGATAAACAAAAAAAAGCAAGCTTTACGTTTTTCAACAATCACTAATTTCCGTGGTCAAGAATCTTTGGTGATCCGCTTATTAATTCAAAATAATATGGGAACCTTAAAACAAACTGCTTTTTTTCAACAAGAAGTTGAGGAAATGACCGATTTGGTCCGTTTTAAAAGTGGATTACTGTTATTTTCAGGCCCAGTTGGTTCAGGAAAGACAACGACAATGTACCAGTTGATCCGTGATTGCCATTCTGAAAATAAACAACAAGTTATCACAGTCGAAGACCCCATAGAAATAGAAGAACCAGCTTTTTTACAAACACAAATCAATGAAAAAGCTGGGATTTCTTATGAGAGTCTGCTAAGGTCGAGTTTAAGACACCATCCAGATACATTGATTGTTGGCGAAATTCGAGACGAAGAAACGGCAAAAATGGTAATGCGCGGAGCCCTTACAGGTCATTTGATGATTGCCAGTATTCATGCAAAAAATGCTGTAGGCGTACTTTCCCGGCTGTTAGAACTTGGTGTAAGCATGGAGCAGCTGAAGCAAACTCTTTTAGGAGTGATTTTCCAAAAATTAATTCCAAAAAGCTGCCCTTTTTGTGAAGGAGATTGTCAAATTAACTGTACACATTTAGACATCTATGAGAAACGAGCAGTTATTTATGAAGTACTAGCGAAAAAGCAGTTGCAGCATTGTCTATCTGCTGATTTTTCTTTTGAAGAATCATCGGAAAATACATCCAGATCATTCAACTGTTTATTGAGAAAGGCGTATGCTTATGGTTTTATTACTAAAAAAAATTTTCAAAAATACCAAATCCCATAAAGTACCCCTGATAGCTGTGCAAGCATCATTTTTAATGAAATTAGCTTCATTAATTCAAGAAGGCTTCACCTTAAGGGAAGCCTTGCTTTTTTTAGCAACGATCATGCCGAAAGAAAACCAGTGGATTCAAATAATCTTGAAACAATTAGAAAATGGGGAACGGTTTGATGAAATTATCAAAAGCCTTGGTTTTTCTGAACGTGTATCTACCCAAGTTTATTTATCCCTGATTCATGGTCGGTTCGCAGAAGCACTTTATTCAAGCGGCCAGTATTTAGACGCTAAAAATAAACAAAAAAAGCAACTATTCAGGTTATTACAATATCCATTGGTTTTGATGGTCTTTATGATAGGAATTTTAATTGCTATGCGTTTGGTTTTATTACCAAATTTCCAGCAACTTTATGATACATCTGCTCGCAACCTTTCATGGATCAATCGATTTGCGATAGGATTCATAGAAGAATTCCCTACTATATTATTGATTTCCGGACTAGTTTGCTTACTCATTTTTATACTGATTTTCAGAGAATTAAAAAGATGGTCAGCTATCAAACAAGCTACTTTTTATATGAAAATTCCATTGGCTAGCAATCTATTGCGGTTGTACTATACTCACTTTTTTAGTTACGAATGGAGTCAATTGCTTAAAAGCGGGTATCAAATGAATGCAATAATTGAATTGATGCAAGCAAAAGAAACAACCGCTTTAATGCGGGAAGTAGCCAGTATAATGGAAGAAAAACTAAAATCAGGTTTAAATTTTAAAGAATCCATGAGTGAATGGCCGTTTTTCAACAAAGAATTGGGTTTGATTATTTTGCATGGAGAAGCGACTAGTCAATTAGCAAGCGAACTGGCTATTTATGCTGAAGATTGCCAGGAACGTATGGTACACCAATTGCAAAAAATGCTTGGCTGGATTCAGCCATTTATTTTCCTTTTGGTAGCTTTCTTTATTTTATGTATTTACTTAGCTTTATTACTGCCCAGTTTTTCAATGATGGAGGGGATCGTGTAATGAGAAAACAAAAAAAGTTAAATGATAACGGTTTCACTTTAATTGAGATGATGTATAGTAAATATGTTTAGTTAGAACTTCCAATTAACCTTGATTTCATCAGCTTTCACATAAACTTTTTCAATCAAGATATTTATAATTTTCTTTTTATTCTCATAAGTTTCTTCGTTTATATTCTTTTCTAAATTATCCAAGTAGGTTTGAGCTTTTTCTTTTTTTATATTTTTAAGGTTATTTTCAGAACGATAAATTTTATCTATCAGATTACTTCTTTCATCTTTTAAAGATTTAGCTTTAAGTTGCATATCCTCTAAACTGATAAGATCATTCATATACAAATCAGATAATTTATTTATTTTCTTATCGATGCTGATTATCCTTTGTTCATAAATTTCAGTATGATCTTCACTTTTTGTTTCTGTTTGTTCAAAAGCAGTTTTAGGATTCATTTGAAGCTTAGATATTTCATCTACTACATATTCTTCTAGTACATTCATGTGATAAAAACCTGAAACACATTTTTTATTATTGTTATAATTAGTCGTTCTTAATTTAACAGTTCGATTCATGCATTGATACTTTTTAAGTCTTGTACCATCTTTACGTATGTTGCCTAACGTTGATTCTAAAGGCGCACCACAATAGCCACACCGAGCTAAGCCACTTAACATATATTTCCCTTGGAAAGGACGAGGGTTGTTATTATTAGCGTAAGCTTGCTTTTGACGAATATCTAATTCTAATTGCACTTTATCAAAAGTTTCTTTTGAGACGATGGGCTTATGATTACCTTTATAAACTTCCTCTTTAAAGTTTATGTAACCAGCATAAACAGGATTATCTAAAATAAGTCGGACAGCACGGTAAGACCACTTGATGTCTTTTCCAATATGTCCCTCTTCGTTTAGTTTATCTCTCAATTTCGTAATAGAAGTTCCAGAAAGGTATTCTTTATATATCTTTTTAATTATCAATGCTTTAAAATCGTCGACAATATAATTTCCATCAGCATAAGTGTACCCAAATGGCGGCCTTGTCCATCCCATCGGTTTTCCAGATCTCGCTCGTCCAACCTTCCCCATATGCATGCGCTCGGTTATCTGTTCGCGTTCGAATTCAGCAATAGCGGATAAAAGTGTTAAAAACAACCCACCCATTGCTGATGAAGTATCAATATTTTCGCTAAGTGAAATAAAATCAATGCTATTCTCATTAAAAACATTTTTTATTAAGTCCAAAGTATCTTGGACGTTTCTTGAAAGCCGGTCTAATTTATAAACGATAACAGCGTCTAATCTTTTGTTTTCGATATCTAAAAGCATTCGCTTCATGGCTGGTCTATCAATACTTGAGCCAGAATATCCAGCATCAGTATAGGTGTCAACAATCTTCCAATCCATAGCTTCGCAATATTTGGTTAAAGCATTTATTTGACCATCTATCGAATATCCTTCTTTCGCTTGATTCAAGGTACTAACTCTAGCGTATATTGCTACTTTTTTCATGTAAAATTCCTCCTATTTGTGCTAAAATAGGACATAGAAAAGAGACCTATTTTAGGTTAATTTTTGTTTGTTGGACACTCCTAAACTTTGGCGAGGGCAGGGGTGTTCTTTTTGTTTTCTATTCTAATACAAATTCTTTGGTTCCGATTACTTCTCCATTTTCATCTTTAAAATCCAATGTCAAAGGAACTGAATTATCTTTCAACGTTATTCCATAAGCGCCAGAAACAGTAGCACCAGGATTTATTTCTACTTGAGTATTATTATATTCGTCGTAATAAGGTTCCTCTTCATCCATAATCAAATATCCAGTTGCTTCAGTAGTATTCTCAAAAACTTGTTTACCGTCAAAATAGTCCCATATCAAAGACTCTATATTTTGATTCTCATCTGTTGTATTTGTGTAATCGAATCTAACAATCACTACTGGAGATCCATCAAGGCTTTCTGTGTAATCTGATTCCTTGAAACCGAAGGTACCATATTGAGTTGTCAACGTCTCGTCTTCATATGTAGCAGTTTCAGGTCCGTATTGTTCTACCCATTCGGCTTGTGTAAGTTCGCTTGATGATTCAGAAGACTTTTCGGTAATAATTGTTTCAGTGTCATTTGAAGCATTAGACGTGTCATCACATGCTACTAAAATAAAACTTGATGCTAATAGCAAACCAATAATTTTCTTCATTCTAAACTCCTCCAATAAAATATGTTATAATTTATTTGAGATAGAAGAGATAGAACTTAGCCCTAGAACTGTTCCAGCAGTTATTAGGGTTATTTTTTTACTCGAATTCTAGATCGACAATCATTTCATCTAACTTTTCTAGAGATTCATTTTTGTTCATAAAATCAATCCATCCTTGGTAAGGGTCAGATGATTTAGAATTGATGGTAGATTTAAACTTATCATAAATATTGCGAACTAATTCAACCCACATCTTATCAATTGCTCGATCTATCTTCGTTTCATTCCACCGTTTAGCAGGAGCACGTCTTCCGTTGCGAGCTAATTGGTCTTCCATTGCTTTTTCATAAAAAGTGCTCTTTCCGCTTAAATTTTCGTTTATATATTCTAAAAATTCTTTAAATGTCATTATTTACCTCCTAAGCTAAGCTATATTCCTAAAATCATTTTGGAGCTTTCCGGAAAACCATATGTATGAGCAAGGGAGTCAAAAGACTCAGGAAGAAACTGGTTATTTTCGATAAAATCATTAAATAGAATAATGGTAGCAAATGTATTTGCTTCTGTTTCCATTTTATTTTTAGCGATCCTGTTAGAAATATAATAGCTCGATAAGTCTGTGTGTTCCAGCGCATGGTATAACTCATGGGCACAAACGAAAAACCTTTCATTACTGTCTTTTAGATATTCGTTTAATAAAATGATAGGCGTTTCATAAATGTAAGCGACTTGACCAAGAGGACTATTTCCAAAGGATACATATTTAACTTCCAGGTTTAATAATTCGGAAAGAACAAAAGGATTATAAGAGTTATATCTCAAGTACAATTCTTTAATAAGCTGCAAAATTCTTTGATCCATAGATTACTTATCCTTTCTTTGCTTATTTTTCTCCCAAAATATTCCTGTTAAAACATCTTTAACCCTTTGTTTTTCTTCATCAGTTAGTTCTTCGCCACCATAAGCCATATTTACATTATTTTCTAACATATCCTTTAAATCTAAAATATCTTTCTCATCAGCCCATTCAGGAGTGTTTTCATCACCGTCAATAATAAAACTTATCGAAACACCAAACAAATCTGCCATCTTTTGTATTGCTCCCATACGAGGTACTTTCAATCCTGTCTCCCAATTAGAGATAGTTTGTTTAGAAAAGCCGATTTTATCTGCTAATTCTTGTTGAGTCCATCCGAACCTTGAACGAAGTAATGTAATTTGTTGAGGAATTTTTGTTTCGTTTTCGTTAGTCATTTTTTTGCTCCTTATAATGAAGTTTATATTTATAGTATAACTTAAAGTTTAAAAAACACAACAAAAAGTTTTAGAAAGTTGTACAAAGTTATTGACTATAACTTTAAGTTATATTATTATGTAACCAAGGAGGTGAGTTATATGTTAAGAATAACCTTAGCAGCAGCTAGAGTTAATGTTGGAATGAAACAAGAAGAAGCAGCTGAAGCGTTGTCAGCAATTTTAGGTGAGAAAGTCACTAGACAGAAGGTTGCATACTACGAACAGCATCCAGATGATACGCCTATTAAATTCGCAAATGCGTTTAGCAAAATTTATAACATATCGAGAGATAATATTTTTTTTAACTGTGAGTCAACTTTAAGTTATACAATTAAAAATAGACGGGAGGTAAGTTAAATGAACGATCTACAAATATTCAATTTCGAAAGCAACGAAGTAAGAACCCAATTAATTGATGGCCAACCATGGTTTATTGGAAAAGATGTATCAGATTTGCTAGGTTACTCAAATTCACCAAAAGCATTAAAAGATCACGTAGATGAGGATGACAAGCTGACCGAACGAATCGTTATGGCAGGTCAAAATAGAGAGGTGACAATTATCAATGAATCAGGTCTATATAGCCTAATCATTAAATCAAAACTTCCTAATGCAAAAAAATTCAAGCGTTGGGTAACAAGCGAAGTATTGCCTTCAATCAGAAAAACAGGAAGTTACCAAACTTCGATGTCCCAAGAAGACATCATGATTGCCACTTTAGAAACACAAAAGGAAATCAAGCAACGTTTAAACACTGTTTCAAATGATGTAGAAGGACTAAAAAAAGAAATCGATCTAAGCAGACTGCAAAAATCTCAATTATCAAAACTAGTTAAAGCAAATGTGATGGCTGCTGTAGGAGGAAAGAAATCAAACGCGTATAAAGAACTATACCGAGTAGCTGTTTCAGAACACTGGAGAGAAATCAAAAATTACTTTGAAGTGGCTAGTTATGAAGAAATTCCAAAGTTGAGATTTGAAGAAGCAATGGAGATAGCTGCTATGTGGGCACCTTCGATGGAACTGTCATTTGAGATTAAACATTTAAATAATCAAATTGAAATGGAGGTATAACCATGAAGGAACAAAAGATAATTCTTAACATCGAAATTCAAGTAATGACTTTTGAAGAAGCGAAAGAGCTTCTAAATGAGTTAGAAGCTCTAAAAGACAAATATGAAATTGCTGTAACAATTTCTATTTTTCCTCAGGCAAATTTTGAAGGGTTGTATAAACTCCTTTAATTACATTTTGAATTGATTCTAGATTTAAACCATATGTTTGTTTAGCAACATTGTTAGGGCCGACTCCAAATTTTACAGAGTTAGCTTCTATAAGCGCTTTAGCAACGTCTATAGCTAATTCTTTATCAGTTTTACTCATTTAATCACCTCCTTATCAGTATTTCAGCAGACCACTTGCTGATAAGAAACTATTTAATTTTGAAATCAATTTCTTTTTTACAGTGAGGACATAAATTCAATCCAACTTTCGCTTTGAATTGTTTTCCACAATTAGGACATTTCACTTCAAATGATCCACCTTGCTTCAACATATCTTTAGCAATCTTTTCTGGATTTGATAATGCTTTACCTAATCCATTAGATTTTATGGTTAGTCCACTTTTTTTAGACAAATACAATCACCTCACTTAGTTTATTTTATATAAATCTCAGTTGGTAGATTAGTCGATTTATATAATTATATTATAACACAATATATTGTGCGTTAAATATTAAATAACACATTATACAGTGTTTTCAGGAGGGTGTTTATGGATTTATGGAAAAAAATAAATAATCAATTAGAAGACAAGAACATAACTATTTACGAATTAACGAAAAAATCTGGTATTGCTCAAAATACTCTTTATGAACTGAAAAGTGGAAGAGTGAGCGATTTAAGATTCAAGACCATTTGTAAAATAGTTGATGCGTTAGGAATTGGGCTAGATGAATTTAGGAGCAAATAGAAAAGGAGTGTAGATCGTGCCTAAGTACAAAGTTATTAACGTTTTGCGAGATGGTACTGAATTAGACACTATGGAAGGTTTTGTCCTTCCAAAAGAATTTTCAGATAAAGTTTTTGCTGTTTTTCAATCTTCTACTGAAGAAAGAGAATGGAAAAAAGAGGAGGTCATTTAAATAAGTATTTTGTTCAAACTATTCCTAATCATTTCTTTTTATTCGGGAGTGATTATCATATCAAAATTAATTATCTATCTAATAAAGGAGTGAGTTGGATGTCATTAGAAATGATTAAAAAATTAATCTGGTCTAGCCGTAATGTTTATATCAAAAACAAGCGGAACAAATTTAAAGTATTTGATGAAAATGGAGATCTAACAAATAGCGCCTCAATTATCGGTTTGATTATTTTGTTGATGTTAATTGGAATAGCCGGTGGGATCGAAACTGGTTATGTGTGGGGGAATTAAGAAGTTACGTGGTGAAAAAATTAGAAGGAGGAATAAATAATGAACAGAGCAGCAGAACAGATTCCAGAAAGTTCTTACCATGAACGGCCTGACTATTGGATTAAAGAAGCTTTTAAAATTGGTGGGATTGAAGTGTGCAGCGATGAAACAGGACAGCCATTATTCACAATAGGCTTATTAGGAGAGTGGTAATCAGTGTTCTATATAACATCAACAGATTTACCCACAATAGCTACAGCTTACAGCATAGAGCAAGCGTATGGTTTCAGGAACAAGTTGGTTAGCTTAGGCTATCAGGCTAATGTAATAAAAATTGAAGGGATGATTTAAATGGAAGACGTATTGAATGGATTAGTTTGTCAAGTGTGCGGCTCCTGGATGGAAGACTTTGAAGAAGTGGGTTATCCAAGAACTTGTGAAGATTGCGAAAAAATTGAGTAAAGAGGAATGGCAAATGTACGAAGCAATCGGCGAAATCAGTAAGAAACGATATGCATTAGGAGAAACCAAAGAGATGGTCCATCAGTTTTTAATAGATAAGTACCCGAGCGAAGAATCAAATAAAAATCCAGAAATAACGAAAACAAGAGTGATAAAAAAGCTTTATCCAGAACCTTTAATAATAAAGAAGGTGAACTCATGAATGAAACTGAACCGACTAAAAATGTATGGATCGAATATTTCACAAATCGAATTGAGATATTAACGGACCACATCAACGGATTAATAGAGAAAGGAGACATTAACTACATCAAAAACCAAACGGAACTAGATTTTTACATGAATGAGAGGAACCAGTTAAGAGAAGAAATAGAGAAAATAAAAAAAGCTAATCAGGAGTGCAATCCCAATTAGCGCGCTTACGAAAATATATTTGTCTAAATCATATCACACAAAAGGAGAAAAAGCATGAAAAGAATTGAATTAAACAACATGAAAATACGGAACTTTCGAGGATTTAAAGAATTTGAATTTAAAGTTGACGGTCAAAACCTAGCTGTATTTGGAGAAAACGGAACAAGAAAGACTTCTTTATTTGATGCCTTTATGTGGGCCATCTTCGGTAAAAATAGCCAATATCTAAGTGATTTCAAATTCATGCCCTTAGATGAAAATAACGAGCCGATTGAACACTTGGAAACAGAAGTCATTCTAGAATTGGCTGTTTCAGGCAACCCTATCACTTTTTCCAGAATGGCTAAGGTAGGAGCAGGCAAAGCGAAAGGTTATACATCAACTTATCGAGTAGACGGCGTTAAGATGCTTCAAAAAGATTACAACAAGAAAATTGCTGAAATTATTGATGAAGAAACATTCAAACAAATAACGAGTATCTATTATGTCGCTGAAAAGATGGATAAAAAAGCACGTAGAGCCTTGCTATTCGATTTAGTGGTCGACTTGTCAGATATGGAAGTAATCGAAAGCAAAGACGAATTGGCTCCGTTAATTGAGATCCTTGGTAACTATAGCGTAGATGATAAACGCGCTCTACTAATGGAAGAACGACCAAAAAATAAACAAGAACAAAAAGAAGTCGATGTTCGGATTGATGAAGCTGACCGTAATGTAATTGATTTAAGTAATCTAGACCGCGAAACGCTCAAAACTGATAAGGCGAAAGCTGAAAAAGAAATCGATCAACTTCAAGCTAAGATCAGCAGCATTAAAAACGGCAGTGCAGTAGTCACGAAACAAGCGGATATCAAAACATTGCAAGCTGAATTGGAAACATTAAGAAGCCAACATTTAGCGAAACAAAACGGAAAAATAGACGGCCTACAAATTACTAAACAAAACTTGTTTGAAAAAGCGATGGATGCACAAAACGCATTTTTAGCAAAAGAAAACGAAGCAAAACGAAACCCGAAAGAAAAAGAACTGAAAGAATCTGAATTAGCCATCAAAGCGAAAAAAGAGGAAATAGCTGCAACAGAAAAAACAATTAGTGATTTAAGAGAGTCCTACATGGTCATTGCTTCTGAAGTATTTCTTGAATTTGATGAACACGCAACGTCTTGCCAGTATTGTGGCCAAGATTATCCGGAAGATAAAAAGGAAACAATCAAAAAGAATTACGAACAAGAAAAGATGGCTTTTAACACGAACAAAGCAACTGAACTGGAAGGCATTAACGAAAAAGGAAAAGAGTTAACCGCTAAATTAGCTTCAGTTAAAAAAGAATTAGATGAATTGAACAGCCATAAAGACCAACTTGAAAAAGAATCTATCCAACTAAAAGAGGAAATGAAAAAAGAAGTTAGTGAACTCGAGTTAAAACGAGATGAAGCGAAAAAAGAATATGAACAGATTCAACAAACGGTTAAAGAGTTGCAATCTAAAGCAGCTCCATTCGAAGAAACAAAAGAATATACAGAAGGAACAGCAATGGTCAATGCGGTCCAAGAAGAAATCAATTCGATGAACAAGTCTTATCAAAGCGGCGTGGATGACCTGCAAGCCAAAATTACAGAACTGAAATCTGCAATCAATCAAATCAATGGTGACTTATATCAATTTGTTCTAGCAGCTAAGCAAGAAGAACGAAAAAATGAATTAATTGAGCAGCAAAAAGCTCTAGCAGTCAGAGGAGGACAAATCGAATACCAAATCGGATTATTAAATGATTTTGTAAAAGCTAAAGTTTCTCTTCTAACAGACAAAATTAATGCTGAATTTAAACTAGTAACCTTCAAATTATTTGAAATTAAAAATAATGGTTCCTTAGAAGAAGCATGTGATCCATTGCTACATGGTATCAATTTCAGTGATGCGAGTAATGGAGAACGAATGGAAGCCGGTCTTGACATCATTAATACATTAACAAGGTTGAAAGGAGTCAGTGCTCCTGTATTCATTGATAACGCTGAAGGGTTAACGAAAGAGTTAGATGTTAACTTCCAATTAATTAAATTGAATGCTGTAAAAGGTCAAAAAACATTGAAAATCGAGGAGGAAAAATAAATGTCAAACAATTTAGCAGTTATGCAAAAGGATATTACAGATCAAGTAGGCGGAAAAATAAAGGTTTTAAAAGAAGAGGGATTGCAGCTGCCACAAAACTATAATCCTAGCAATGCTTTAAAATCGGCTTTCTTCGCAATGACAAATAGCAATTCAGGGAATTTATTAGAAAAATGTACACCTGATTCAATTGCTAACTCTTTGCTAAATATGGTGACGCAGGGTTTAAGTCCAGCTAAAACACAATGTTATTTCATTCCTTATGGAGATCAATTGAAGTTGAATCGTTCTTATTTCGGCACGCAAATGGTTCTCAAACGATTGAATAATATAAAAGACGTCTGGGCTAACGTAATCTATGAAGGTGATGAATTTACGTTAGGTATCGTTAAAGGTCGTGAAGTTTTGTTAGAACATAAGACCAAATTTGAGAATCGAGATAATGAGATTAAAGGAGTTTATTGCATCATTGAAAAAGAAGATGGCGAGCAAGTGTTAACTGTCATGACAAGAAAAGAAGTCGAAGCTGCTTGGAGCCAAGGGAAAACAAAAAACGTTCAAAATAAATTCCCTCAAGAAATGGCAAAACGTACTGTTATCAATCGTGCGGCTAAAAATATCATTAATACAAGTGATGATAGTGATCTTCTCATTGAAGCAATTAATCAATCAACTGAAAACGAATATGACAACGAGAGAAAAGATGTTAGCCCTATTCAAGATGTACAAGAAGAAATTGATAGTAACGCTAATCAGCAAGTCATTGATTTTAAAGACGAACCGAAAGAACAAAAGAAAGCAATGAAACAAGCTAATGCTGTTCCTGAAAGCGAAGATGCACAACAAGAAGCTCTTTTCGATGTTAGAACACCACCTATCGATCAAGTGAAACCAGGTTTCTAATTATGATTGAGATTAAGTCATATGGCTCTAGCAGCGCAGGGAATGCTTATGTGATATCTGATGGCGAGCGTTCTCTCATGTTAGAAGCCGGAATTCATTTAAAAAATATGAAAGATGTTGATTGGCAGTCGATTGATGGCTGCCTCATCACTCATGAACATGGTGACCATAGTAAATACGCGATGAACGTTATTAATCAGACTGGAATTGATGTGTTTTTAAGCGCAGGTACGCAAGAAGCTTTGAGACTACCTAGTTACCGCATAAAGACTTTAAAAGCTTTAAATCAGCAAAATATTGGGAACTGGACGGTTCTACCGTTTGATGTACAACACGATGTAAATGAACCACTAGGGTTCTTCATTCAATCGAAACATGGTGACAAGTTATTGTTTGCGACAGACACTTATTACATCAAGTACAAGCTACCTGGTATCACACACTTGATGATTGAATGCAACTATTCAATCGATATTCTAAACGAAAATGTTGAAACAGGCCAAATTGGTAACTTCCTAAGAAAGCGGATTGTAAGAAGTCACTTTGAGTTAGAAAACGTCAAACACTTTATAGAATCAAATGATATGAGCCAATTGAAAAAAGTATGGCTGCTGCATCTATCGAGTTCGAATGCAGATGCAGAACGGTTTAAAAAGGAAATACAGGCGATAACTGGCGTGCCGGTTTATATCGCTTAGAAAGGAGCTAAGGCGATGGCAAGGCCGATAAAAGAAGGACTAAGTTATTTCCCTTTAGACGTTGATTCAGATTATGATGACAAATTTCAGTTGATTGAAAGCCTTTATGGTCCTACTGGATTTGCTTCAGTAATTAAAATATTTATGAAAATTTATAGTGTTGGTTTTTACTACAAATGGGAAGAAAAAGAAGAGTTACTCATGGCGAAACGTATTGGAATTGATAGTAATTCACTGAAAAACATCATAAACGATTGCGTTAAATATGATTTATTCGATAAAGAACTATTTGATCAGCACAAAATTCTTACTAGCGATGGCATACAAAAGCGTTTCTTTACAGCTGTAGGAAAAAGAAAAGTAGGGCTAATTATTGAAGAATACCTATTGATTGAAAAGGATGAAGTAATGTCTTTGTGTCCTAAAATGACCTTTAAAAGGGTTAATCAAGAAAGAACACAAGTTAATCAAGGAACTACTGGGGTTATTCAAGAATCAAGTACACAAAGTAAAGTAAAGGAAAGTAAAGTAAATAAAACTAAAGTAAACAACAGTAGTACAGAAGAAAAAAATACTCCTGCTGCTGATCCTATATCTAAAATAAATGCTCATGAATTTTATCAAAACAACTTTGGTGTAGAAAATCCAACAACTATGCAATCAATTGATTATTGGATTGATGATTTAAGTGAAGAGTTAGTGATTGAAGCTATGAGAAGAGCTGCTATTGATCAAAAGGGTTTTAGATATGCTGAAGGCATCATGAAAAACTGGGATAAAAAGAACATTAGAACCATAGATCAAGTTGAAGCGGAAGATGTTGCTTTTGCTAACCAAAATAAAAAGAAGCCTTCGTACTCTAAACAACCGGTTAGAAAAGAAACACTCCCAGATTGGGCGCAAGAAGAATACATGCCTCCTGAAACTAAATCTGAATGGACAGCAGAAAAAGAAGAAGAATTCCAAAAACTAGCAAGGGGTGAATATCCTGAAGAATTGGGCAAATGAAATCATAGCCTATCCTTTACCGGATGGACTACCAGCTAACTATCTTGAATCGATTAAAGATGAAATGAGGAAGCATGTAGCTGAGGGCGGTAAGGTTACGGACAAGAGATCTGAAAACATATTTCTAATCCTTTGCCGCATCGTGGATACGTTCAACGGTAAAAAGATTGATTGGGATAAAACTGCAGAAAACTATTTGAAAGAGAGGGAAAAGAATGACTAAAAAGACGGTAGGTAATATTTTGGAAATGTTGTTAATTGCTATTTTGTTAGCAGCTCTAGTTATCGGTGGAGCGGAAAAAGACAGTTTGAAAGAGGAAATTGATGAGAATGAGGCGGAAATAAGCAAACTGAATGCTGATTTGAAAAGCTATGGTGGCTTGTTGTTGGAGAGAGATATTAAACTGCATGAGAAAGACAACACGATTCAGTTGCTGTCTTCGCAGAATGAAGGGCTGAAATGGCAGCTGCAAGAAGATGTGGAGAACACAAATCAATGACTAAATTTATCCCTAAAAACTACCCAAATGGATCTCGATTAAAAGCAAAACAACCATTAACTGAAACAACTGGTAACCAAAAGAAACGAACTGAAGGCGCTGCAGCAAAATGCAACGGTCAATACTTTGAAAATATCATTGAATCAAGCTGCAGGTATTATCGGCAAAAAGGAATAGCAGATATTCAAAAGACACCGGAACCCATGAAGGTTCTGAGTGTCTTGGATAAAAAGAAAGCCATATTCAAAGCTGTATTCGAAAAACAAGCTCAACCGGACTTTAAAGGAGTTCTACATGGTGGACAGACTATCATCTTCGAAGCAAAGCATACAAACGGAAAGAGCATTGCTAAAAACAGATTGAGTGATGAGCAGATAGAGAACTTTAAGAACCATAATCAATTAGGTGCTGAGTGCTTTGTGTTAGTCAGTTTTGAGATGAAAAACTTTTACAAGATACCTTGGTCTATCTGGAATGACATGGAGTTCATTTATAAAAAGAAATCTGTTAACCAGGCAGACATCAAAGGGTATGAAGTCAGTTATTTGAATGGTCGATTAAACTTTTTAGACAAGTGAGGGAAAACAAATGGAACGAACTAGGCGGTCATGGATTGGACAAGAAAAGAACGACACTTTTCCAGAAACAGTTGATCCGGATAAAAAAAGAGGCTTAGCAGATGACAAGGCATATATGCGGTCTATTCGGACTAAAAGAGCTGATAGCTTAACGATTCAAGAATTGAGAAAGATCAATGTCATTGCGTTAACTGGTATTGAAGTAAGGGATCGTATCGATGACATGCTTGCTAGTCTCTATCGTAAAAAAGCAGATGCAACAGAACATTTTGATGAAGAATCTCTTATTGGGATTATTGGAGATATTAAACTATTAGAATGCTTATTGGAGGAATTAAATTGAATAACATCAAAATGGAATTATACAGAGATCATTTTCAAAACTATAAAAGATATAACATACCAAAAGCACAACTGGTAATAGCAGATATCCCATACAACCTAGGGAACAACGCTTACGCTTCAAGTAATCAATGGTACGTTGGCGGAGATAATAAGAATGGCGAAAGTAAGTTAGCGAACACTTCTTTTTTTAAAACAGACGAGAATTTCAATTTAGCTGAATACATGCACTTTTGCAGTAAATTATTAAAAAAAGAACCAAAAGAAAAAAATCAAGCTCCAGCTATGATTGTATTTTGTTCTTACCAGCAAATGCCAATGGTTGAGGAATATGGAAGGAAATATGGTTTCGCAAAATCTTATCCACTATTTTTTATAAAAAATACCAGTTCACAAGTTTTAAAGTCAAACATGAAAATAGTTGGAGCAACTGAGCACGCTGTAGTACTTTATCGTGACAAGTTACCTAAGTTCAGAAACGGAAAAACCGAAGATGTGAAAGGTAAAATGATAAAAAATTGGTTTGAATGGAAACGTGATAGCAAAAAAGAATATCCAAGAGTTCATCCTACTCAAAAACCTGTAAATGTTATAAAAGAATTGATCGAAATTTTTACAGACGAGGGAGATGTAGTCATTGATCCTTGCGCTGGAAGTGGTTCTACACTAAGAGCTGCTTATGAGCTAAATCGAAATAGCTATGGTTTTGAAATCGAAAAAGATTTTTACGAAAAATCCAAAGAAACAATGTTGAATGTTGAACATATTATCAAAAGCGAACAACTGGAAATGGGTATTTAAAAATCGTATTTTAGGAAGAATAAAACAGACAAGGAGTGATTACATGAGCAGAAATATAATGGATATTGTCGGTTCAAATGTTGCTTATTATCGTAAAGAGAAAGGGATGACGGTTGAAAAGTTAGCTAGACGTATGTTGATTCCGCCAGCGATCGTCAGAGAAGTTGAGGTTGGAAAACGCGGGATGAATATACGGACCTTAGCTGATTATTCTAAGGTGCTAGGCGTATCGGTGGTATTTTTAGTCGCAGATAGAGGCGAAGAGTGATGAGCCAAGAGTACGCTGTCTATAAAGGCGATGATCTATTATGCATCGGAACCGCAGAAGAATGTGCTGAAGCTTTGAACGTGACAAAGCAGACTATCTTGTTTTATCAATACCCGAGTTATCAAAAAAGAGCTAAAAATGCAGTAAACAGACGGATAGCGATACCGTTGGAGGAGGACGATTAAATGAATAAACAAGATTTGATTAACCATATAGAAGAAGTTAAAGGTGATAAACCACACTATCGAGAGCAGTATCATCTAGGAAGATGGCAAGCAATTGAAGGTATGTTAGAACTAATCGATCAACTAGACGAACCAGAACAAGTGGTATGTGCAGAAAACGAACGAACCACTCAACTTGTTGAGATTCCGCAGTTTGTGGCTGATTATATAGAATTTTGTAAAAAACATGGATGGACACTCTCAAGAGCAATTAACCATATGTCAACTTTGTCAACGAAGGTTAATGATTATTTACACGTTGGTCGCGATAGCGATGAACATCAGGAACTTTTGCTCGTGCGTGGCTCTACGGCTACACAATCGAATCACCAAAAACCTTACAAGTAATCGTCAAAAACTACGACAGCACGGTTTACAAAACAGAACTACCAGAAGACGAAGCGATGAAGTTGATTGAGGGGTGGAAGGAATAATGTGGATAGTATGGGATAAAGAAGATGGTTTAGTCTGTATAGGGGACTATGTGTTCTGTTTAGAAGCATATAAAAAACATAAAAAATATGCAGAAAATTATTTATACAATAATGACGAGTTATCAGAAGAGGATATAGGCTATCAAGTAATCATGGCAAAGGCAGAAGAGTGTATAGGATTATTTGAGAATCCTGAGGGTTTGTATTCTTTGGAAGAATTGTCTGGCACAGATTCGATTGAGGGGTGGAAGGGATGAATAGAAACCAAGAAGCTGTATTGAAATGGTTAAAGAATAATGTAGAAAAAAGTAGGTTTGGTGTAATAAACGAATTAAGTAATGCTGTCAGTTACATTGACGGCGAAGCAAGCAATGCATACAACCTTCTTAGTTGGAAGGAAGAATTAGAGGTTACCAAAGTTCTTGTAGAGTGGGAATTAAACAAGGAGCGACCACCATGCTAACCAAACTACTAGACTGGCTGTTTCCGGAATTCGAAGAACACCACAGGGAGGAATTATAGTTGACCGACTTAGTAAAAATGTACTGTGACGTAATTTTGAAAAAGATAGTCACTAAAATTCAAAGAGATCAGAAAGCTAAAAACCGAGCAGAAGAAAGACGTTCAGAAAATTCGTTGGATGGGAAAAGCGTACGAACGCAACGACATTGGAAAGCAGCAGCTGACTCTGAATTTTATTATAACGAGATGGTCAAAGGTTATCGGCAGATGAAAGAGCTAGATAGACTGACGAGCTGGAGCGATAATCTGCACCAAGAACGGTTTAAATTTATGGAGAAATACGAGGAAGTATTAGAAGAGTATATCGGTTATCACAAGGAGGTTGTTTAATGATATCAACTAAAAGCGATCGAATTATTAAACACAATTTAAGAGTTATTCAATTGATTCTAGATGATATTTATGAAAAATCAGATACACAAGATATGTTCGTTCATAATGAATTGGAAAAAATTCAAGAGAGCATAAAATTTTTAGCAGAAATATTTAAGAAATATTAGGAGGAAATATTGTGAGCGGAACAAAAACAGAAATAATATTATCTGACACTTTGCAAAACGCTAAAAAAGGCATTGAAAGCTTTATAGAAACAAACAAACACAAAATCCAAACTGTTGTAAATATCATCCCTCATGTTGATTTAAAGGGAAGCGAGTTCGGAATAAAGCTCATTTATATACCTAAGGAGGATGCTGAATGAAAGTAAAGGAGCTAAAAGAGTATTTGTCAACTTTGCCTAATAATATGGAAGTAACTATAAGCGATGGTAAAGGTTATTTGATCGACGTGAGTGGCGTAAATCAGACGATAACACGAGAATTTGAATCAACAGATTTAGAAACTCAGGTTGTTGTTATCTACCCAATGTTTGTTGAGGAGGATGCGGAATGATCAATAGAGTCGTTTTAGTTGGAAGACTGACTAAGGAACTTGATTTACGCTATACAGGAAACGGAACAGCAGTTGGATCTTTCACGATGGCAGTCAATAGACAATTCACGAACCAAAAAGGCGAACGAGAAGCAGATTTCATCAACTGCGTAATTTGGCGGAAATCAGCAGAAAATATGGCGAAATATACGAAGAAAGGTTCTATGGTCGGATTAGAAGGCAGAATTCAAACAAGGAGTTATGATGATAAAGACGGAAAAAGAGTTTATGTGACAGAGGTAGTTGTTGATTCTTTCTCATTATTGGACACAAAGCAAGCGAATAGCGGAACTTCAACAGGTCAGCAGACAAATACGCAGCAACAGAATCAAAGTAGCACCACAAGCAACTATGGAACGAATAACAATTATCAAAAGCAAAGCGATCCGTTTGAGAAGAGCAGTCAGCCAATGGATATCGATGAAGATGATTTACCGTTTTAATAGAGGGACTAAATGACCGATAATGATATTAAAAGGTAACTGGTACAACGAAAATCATCAGGAGGGTTAATTATGATTAACTACGATCAATTTACACTAGAACAATTGAATGTTTTACTCACTCAAGAAAGTAAAAAACTTGAAAAGCTAACAAACGAAGGGGTTTTAGCTTTTCAGCAGGTCGCTCGTATAACCGACATCATGGAAACGATAGGCTATAGATATATTGACTTTGCAGAGAAGATGCGAAAAGGTGAACCAGTAGATTTTGAATAGGGAGGGTAAGTGATTGAAATACACTGACAAAGATTTAGAAACATTTTTGTTTAATTTTCGTTATCTAAAAAGTGAGATATCTGAAGAAGGCATAATGGCCCCGTTTAAACTAGAAGACACAAATACGGGCGGCGGAAGGAGTGGCTTTGTAACGAATCCAACTGAGTCTGTCGTCATGCAATTAGTAGATAATGAAACATTAGCAAACAAAATATATTTTTCTATCAAGATAACATACGCCAACATGTCTTTGGATAAAAGAAAAGTGATGGAAGATTTTTATTTCTATAGAGAATTTGGTGTAAAAGACAATGAAATCGCTGATAAATTAAAAACAGATCGTAGTAATTTGTGGCGTTGGAGGAAAGAAATACTTAAAACATTCAGAAATGTGTTGGATAAAGCGATAAAAGAATGAAAACCGCAACACTATGCAACGTGTTGCAACAAAATGCAACACTTTGAAACTTAAAAAGTGATAAAATGGTAGTGTGGAATATTGAATCAAATGCCTCCTTTTGGAAACTCCTGCATTAATTTGTAGGAGTTTTTGGTATAATGAAAAAAAGGAGTGTAAGTTAATGAATGAAATTGCTATTGACGACATTAATGCTTTGTTAAAAGATACTGAAAAAGAGTATTTAATTATTGTATTTGGTGGAATTCACTTGCCGAAGTACGATAGCCTTGTATATTGCCACAATAATAATATATACGCATTGAATCATGATATTAAGGATAGGTTTACGTATTATTTAGATGAAAACGAACTTGATAGCTTTAATAAATATTTAAGATTCGCTTTGTCGACTCATAATTATAATGAAATAAAATTAAAAAAACTAAAAGATGTTCTAAAGGAACTAAAAACAATGGGATACGAAAAGCTTGATTATATTGAATTATAGACACAAAAAAGAATTGCCTTAAGTTCAGACCTCGATTGAGGTCTTTTTTAATACATAAAATTACAAAACAAACACGAATGAGTGAGGTGGTGCAAATGAATGGCTAGGTCAAGAAGCCCAAACCGTGATAAGGCCTTTGAAATATTCAAAGAACATAACGGGATTATCAAAAACAGAACAATTGCTGAACAATTAGGTATCTCAGAAAAAACAGTCGGCGGATGGAAATCTAAAGATAAATGGTTAGAAAAAACAAGTGGAGTACTCCAATCAAACGAACGGAGTACTCCACTAACTACGTCTAAGAAAAAAGGTGGACAATTACGTAATCAAAATGCTGTTGGTAACAAAGGCGGCAGTGCTCCCAAAGGAAATAAGAATGCCGTAACTCATGGCTTCTTCGCTAAATGGCTTCCTGAAGAATCACAAGAGATTATGGAAGCCATTCAAAATAGAGACCAAGCAGACATGCTTTGGGATTCAATCATGTTCCAATATACCGCCATTATAAGAGCGCAGAAGATTATGTTTGTTCAAGATCAAGACGATATGACCAAAGAAAAAACTGGCGAATCATGGGGCGAATCTGGCGGCGGAGAAACCTTCACTGTTCAATTCGCCTGGGATAAACAAGTCACTTTTATGAATGCTCAATCAAGAGCCATGAGTGAGTTGCGCTCTCTCATCAAACAGTTTATTTCTTTTGCTGATGAAGCCGATGAACGAAGATTGAAGTTAGACCAAATGCAAACTGGTTTAGAACTAACTAAAGCCCAGTTATACAGAGTTAAAGCTGAAAACGGCGATTTTGATGATGAGATAATTGAAGATGATGGCTTCATGGATGCTATAAAAGGCATGGTCACAAACAAAGAGGTGTGGCCGGATGAAGACTAGATTTAAACGGAAACGTGCAACTTTTATATTCAGCCCGTTCTCTACTAAGCAGCTTCAAGTGTTAAGTTGGTGGGAACATCCAAAGCATAAAGAGAAAGATGCAATTATATGTGATGGTTCTGTTCGTGCAGGTAAAACGTTGATTATGTCATTGTCCTATATTATCTGGTCCATGCAGTCATTTGATGGCCAACAGTTCGGGATAGCCGGTAAAACCATTGGATCTCTAAGACGGAATGTTATTAATCTACTCAAAACAATTCTTTTCTTTAGAGGATACAAGGTTAAAGATTTACGAAGCGATAATATTCTTGAAATAACTAAAAAAGGAAAAACAAACCACTATTTCTTATTTGGTGGTAAAGATGAATCCTCACAAGACTTAGTCCAAGGGCTAACAGCTGCAGGGTTCTTTTTTGATGAAGCAGCATTAATGCCGAAATCATTTATTGACCAAGCAACAGCGCGTTGTTCGGTTGAAGGCGCAAAGCTTTGGTTTAACATGAACCCGGAAGGCCCGTATCATTGGTTCAAATTAGAGTGGATAGATAAGCTAATCGAAAAGAACGCTCTTCACATCCACTTTACGATGGACGACAACCCTTCTTTATCGGATAAAGTGAAAGAACGTTATAAACGCATGTATTCTGGTGTGTTTTATTTGCGTTTCATCTTAGGTATGTGGGTGATGTCGGAAGGAATCATTTACGATAACTTTGATAAAGATACCATGGTGGAAGACTTACCAGAAGATGCTGTGTGCGATAAGTACTATGTGTCAATTGACTATGGGACTCAAAACCCAACAGTCTTCTTGTTATGGGGACGGTATAAAGGCACCTGGTATTGTTTAGATGAGTATTATCATAGCGGGCGAGAAAGCAGCAAGCAAAAAACAGATAAACAATACAGTGATGATTTAAGAGAGTTTGTAGGCGACAGAAAGCCAACGATTATCGTTGACCCTTCTGCTGCCTCTTTTATTGCCCAATTACGGAATGATGGCTTTACAGTCGAAAGAGCTAAGAATGATGTATTAGACGGAATAAGAGCAACACAAACAGCTATGAATGAAGGAACAATCAAATTTACGAGTAAGTGCAAACACCTATTTAAAGAGTTTGCATCATATGTTTGGGATGAAAAGGCTGCTCTTAGCGGAACAGATAAACCAATTAAAGAGCATGACCACTGTGCAGATGCACTAAGATACTTTGTATTCAAAGTTATCTTCAAGAAACAAGCTAAGACCGGTAAGAAGTCTAAATACGGCATAAGATAAGGAGGTAAACCATGGCGATAGCAATTGATAGAGAATTGGCAGGAGATATCAACAATCCTTCTACCGCTGTTTTAAAATACTGCATAGATCAGCATCAAAAAGAATTAGAACGACTTCAAAAGCTATCAGATTATTATGATGGTAAACATGAAGTGTTGGAACGAAAGCTAGATAATGAAAATACGAAAAACAATAAAGTGATGGTCAATCATGCTAAGTATGTGACGGATATGAATGTTGGCTTCTTAGTTGGAAATCCTATCTCATACAGTTCCGGAAAGGATAAGAATATTAATCCAGTTTTAGAAGCATACGAAGAAATGGACGTTGTTTCTCATGATACGGAATTGGAGAAAGACTTATCTGTTTTCGGTATTGCTTTAGAACTAATTTACCTAAGAAAAGTTCCAGGTAAGGAAAACAAAACTGAAACAAGAATTAAAGTTGTAGATCCGCGGGGTATTTTCTTAGTAACAGATGACACGATTGAAAAGAATCCTTTATTTGCCGTTCATTATTACAAGAAATTTGATTTAAACGGCAAGTTGATTGGATGGTTGTTCAATATTTACACACCTAAGACTATCATCACACGTAAAGCGAAGGATTTAGCCTTAACTGATGTGACAATCGACAAAGCAGTACCTCAATACTTCGGAGGTGTACAAGTCATTGAGTACCGTAACAATGAAGAAAAGCAAGGTGACTTTGAGCAAGCTATCACTTTGGTTGATGCATACAACGTGCTACAGAGTGACCGAATAAGCGACAAGGAAGCTTTCATTGATGCATTGCTTATTATCTATGGGTTTACATTGGAAGGTAGTGTCAAAGATGGTTTGATTGAGGCTCCTGGCAAAGGAGAAGATGGAGCGGATGCTGAATGGCTGACTAAGACTTTCGATGAGTCTCAGGTCCAGCTGCTTTCTAAATCAATCGAGGACAATATTCATAAGGTCACTTATGTGCCTAACATGAATGACGAGAACTTTGCTGGGAACATTAGTGGAGAGGCTATGAAATATAAATTGTTTGGTCTGCTACAGTTGATGTCCATTAAATCACGCTACATGACTAAAGGATTGCGACAAAGGCTACAATTGATGGCTAATGTATTGAATGTAAAAGGTGGAAATGTTGATGCTAGTGGGGCTAAAATCAAAATCAAACCTAACTTACCAATCAACACAAGTGATATCATCGATCAAATTGTTAAGGCGGTTGAAATCTTACCTTTAGAAACTCTTCTTTCATGGCTGCCAGATATTGATGATCCGGGCGAAGAAATCAAGAAACTGATTGATCAAAAGAAACAAAACATTGAATTAGCCAATAAAATGGGCGGTACAGGTGCTAGTCACGATAACTTAGACGACGAACCAGAGGAGGATGAAGATGAAGTATCAGAAGATTAAGAAAGAAATTATTGATGCGATTCAAATCCAGAAAGAAATCCTGAATGAAGTTTTATCTTTTGTTGGAGAAGATCACTTAATGGTTGGAGAAGTAGAAGAATTTGCTGAAAGGGTAGAAATCAAAGGATTATACGTCCAAACGATGAAAGGAACAGAACGCGCTTCTTTTGGTGATTATATCATTCGAACTGATGAGGGATATATTGTCATGAATGGCACTTACTTTGAAACGTTATATGAGAAGGTGGCAGAATGATTCAAGCAACTTTTAACAGGAATGACAAAGGCGAGATCGTTTCTTTCAAAGTAGAGGGTCATGCTGGTTATGCTCCTTCTGGACGCGATGTGGTTTGTGCTGCTGTGTCAGCATTAGTTGTTGGAACGATTAATGGAATAGAAGTTTTAACTGATGCAACTTTTGATACTACGGTAAGTCACGGATTTACAAGCGTGGAGATTAAAGAACCAACTGCATATAGTAATATTCTTTTGAACTCGATGTTACTTTCGTTAGAAGGAATACAAGAAGAGTATCCAGATAACGTAGTAATAAATAATATTTAATAAAACCTCCTTTTCTTTTTATGTCTATAAAGGATATAATTCAAGAAAAAAAGGAGTATAGAAAATTGGAATTTATAAGTGTTGGAGTATCTATAGTAAGTTTAATATTGGTTGGTGTTAATATTATTGTTACCATTTATATGAATAACAAAAAAATAAAAGCGGATCTTGTTTCAAAAGCAAGAATTGAGTGGATTCAAGAAGTTAGAAGAGAAACATCGGAGTTGTTAATTCTGTATTACAAATTATTCGATAAAAATCAGAAAAATGATTCATCGGATATTATGCTAAAAATAAAAGAGAAAACTGAATTATTAATATTGTTCTTTGGACCTGATGAAAACAATAACAATTCAGATTTTTCTAAAGAAGTTTTTATTAAAGAAGACAACACGATAGGATTGAGCGAAGACGCTGTCGCAAAATTATTTAACACAGTTAACAACGATTTTAAAAATGAATATATAGTTACATATCTACAGGTGCTATTTGAGTACTTTGAAATGTACTATGAAAATATAAACTCTAAAATCCTAGATAACTTACAGCAATCTAGAAATAATGCTATGAATGAAATGTATGAATTTCCAGAACAAGAATATGATACGTACGAAGTAATGGATGAAGACTCCGGAGAAGTGATGACTATAAAAGAACATAAATATATAAACTTAAATGCTAAAAGCCAAGTAAGTAATATTGACAAAAAAATAAAAGTATTTCTTACGCCATCTAATGAATATAAAAACTATCTCTATAAGTTGAATAATATTATGAGGTTATATTTAAAAAACGAGTGGAGTAAAGCTAAACAAGGTAAGTAAGATAAGAGGATTAAGTTAGAGTCCTTTTTATTTTACCCAGAAAGGATAGTGACTAATGACCAAAAAGAAAAAGAAGCTGCCTTACTGGGATAGACGAGCGATTGATCAAGATGTAAAGGTTCATGATGAGTTGAATGTCATTGAAAACAAAGTCATGAAGTCCTATCAAAAAGCACAGTCTTATTTAACGGATGAAGTTAAAAAGATATACAGGCGCTATCTTGCTAAAACTGATTTATCAGAAGCAGATGTTAAACAGATACTAAATACTTCAGCTAGTCCAAATGAAATTGCAGAATTAAGCTCTCTTATCAAAACTGTAAAAAACTTAGATGTTAAAGAACAAATGCAAAACTATTTAACCGGGTTAGCAGTTAAGAGTCGTATCACTCGATTAGAAGACTTGAAGGCAAAGTCTTATCTGGTATCTAAACAAGTAGCAGATGTGCAGCTTAGGCGGTATACTGATTACTATATTGATGTCATCAAAGAATCCTACAATCAAGCGAGTGCTGAAGCGATCATTGGCAAGTCTGAATCAGCTTTAAGATTATATGATGATGGCCGGTACCCAACTTATACATTTAATGATGCAGATTCATTTATTGTTCTCAGAGATTCTGAAACGAATAAGAAAATTAAAACGATTAAACTTAAAGATGAAAAAGACATTCCTAAATTCAAAGAAATGTCTACTAAGCAAGTCCGGAACGTTCTCGATACGAATTGGCAAGGCTCTAACTATTCAAAACGAATTTGGAATGACACGGATCTATTAGCCAGGAAATTAGAAGAACTTTTTACCGTTGAAGCAATGACAGGTATGTCTGAAAGAGATATGGTCAAAGAGATACAAAAGGTTTTTGACGTTTCTAGGGGTGTAGCAAGACGTTTAATCAGAACTGAAGCAAACTATATGGCCGGGCAAGGAAAGCTCAAAGGTTGGATAGCACAAGGTGTTGAGTACTATGTCATTGTGGCCACCTTAGATTTACGAACGTCTAAGTTATGTCAGGATCAAGATGGAGAGAAGTATAAAGTATCTGAAGCGAAAGTAAATGTAAACTATCCGCCCTTCCACCCTTGGTGTAGATCAGTTGCTAGAGCATGGTTTAACGAAAAGACATTAAGCGGGAAACGATTCGCTAATGATCCAATCTCAGGTAAACAATTTGAAATATCTCATGCGGATTCCTATAAGAAATGGGAGCAGATGCTAATTGATCAGCACGGTAAAGAGGATTTACAGTTAGCCAGAAAGAAAGTTAAGAACTTTAACGCAGACTTAAAACAATTCAATCGTTATAAATCAGTTATTGGTCCGGAAAATACACCTAAAACATTAGATGATTTCCAAGATATGAAGTATAATGAGGGCAGGGATTATAAGCTTATTAAAACAGATTATAATCGTAGAATGAAGCTTAAAAGTAATCCGGAGTTAAAGTTACCAAACGCTGAAGTAGTAAAAGCAGATGATTCTAAATTCGTAAATTATTTATTTGATCGAAATAGTGAAACAGGGTATCCGAAAGGAAAACTAATAACTTCTAAACTTGGATATGACTTATCAAACTACAGTGAATTTAAAGATGAAATCATTGCTAATGCTAAAAATTATCCATCAATCCATAAAGGCGACAACAAATATGGTTCACGATATGAAGTGAATATGATTCTATATAATAAAAATAAAGAGCCAGTCAATTTAAAGACCGCTTGGTTAGTTAATGGAGAAAGTACTCATTTAACAACTACCTTTATAGAGGAGGCAAAAGGATGAAAATAAAAGTATATGATGATGTTCTTTTAAAAGATGGCAGAAAAGGAACGTTGATTGAACAATATGACGAAACACATTTTATGATTGATGTCAGTCCTTCTGCTACCGAACCGGTTTTCGAGGACATTGGTATTGAAGATATTCAAAAAGTAATAAGAAAATCAAATGCATAAAACAGCACGTAGCCAAATAAATGAGCTAGGTGCTATTTTTGTACACTTTTTTTAGGAGGTCCATATGATTGATATTGAAATATCTATAACCGATATTGAGCCTACTTCTGACTTTATAGAAGGTATAGCGAATGCGGTCAGCTATTTGCGGTATAAAAATAACCCTACGGCAATGGAGCAAAGAATCATTGATACGTATGACTCTTTTGACAGCAAGATTGATAAAGACATCGATGGGAAACCTAATTTAAAATTATTGTGAGGTGATTAAATGATATTTGTACGGGTTTTTATTGCTTTAATCACCTTTATTGGCATGTTTGGAGCAATTGGCGAGAGAGAAAATGATCAGTTACGCTCTGGGATGGTTGTCATTGTTTGTTTTGGGATTGTAGCTTTGTTAGGAACGTTATTATTTTAAATGAATGGGAGTGAGTAAATGAAAGCTAGAAAGAAACCATTAGTAATTAATGTAGTTAGGTTAAAAAAGGATGGTTCTAATATCTTTGAAGTTCAAGATTTTGTAGGTAAGTGGCTTGTTTATGATCCTAATAAAAATCAATATTTCATCCAAACATTAGAGGGAAATATGTACGTTTCTTTAGGTGACTACATTATCAAAGGTGTAAATGGAGAGTTTTATCCATGCAAGCCGGATATTTTTGAAAAAACTTATGACATCATAAATTAACAGACTGATAAGAATAAATAATTAAACTAAAAATACCGCCTCGAAGAGACGGTATTAAAAAACATACTATTCTTGTTCTTGCTTGATTAACGAAACAGGAAACATATTTTCTTCAGAAAGCATATAGAAATCAATTGTCATTCCAGTGTTGATATTTTTAAGGTTATATATACAATTTGTATCTTTTACAATTGGGTTTAAAAACTCTGCATCGTATTGTTCTACAAAAGATATGATATCACGTAAAACCAAATCTGGATAAGCAACATAACTTTCTACATTGGCTCCAGATTTTTCAGGTCCAAAAGCAAATTCAAAAAAAGAACTCCTAATTGTTTGTAAAGTGCTGCTATGCTCAATAGTAAAAGCATCATGATTTTTATCGTATCCCCACATAGCATTGAAACGTAATGTATGTGGTTGTTCGTAATCTTCGTACCTTAAGAACTGACCTGTATATAAGATGCCATCCATTTTAAATAGCATATTAAATTTTTGTTTACCATGTTTGTTAATGATTGTCCTTACCATATGTTCAGCTAAAATCATTTTACAATAATCCATTTTATCACCTCCCTATATGTAGTTAGTATAACGTTTTCATTTATAAAAACATATATTTTTTAAGAAAGTCGCTACCAAAACGGTAACGGCTATTTTTATTGTCCTTTTTCTTGTTGCGGACGTCATAAAGAACAACTAGAAAACATAAGTGTGTGAGTGTTTAATAACTTATATCGAAAAGCAATAATCGTTGTGTGTGGGCCTTAATGGTGTGCATGGGATGCAATTTGCTGATGTAAGGGTAAATGTTCATGGGCTAAAAAGGAGAGAAACAACATGCCAAAAATGTCTTTAAAAGAAAGCTTATTAAATAGTAAAAATTTGATGCCTTTTAAACTCCAACTATTCGCTGATGGTGACGATCCTGGAACAGGAGGCGGCGAAGGAGATAAAGGCGGAGGTGATCCAAATACGTCTAGCGGAGAAGGTGGCGAACCTTTAACGTTTGCAACAGAAGCGGAACGTGACAGCTATTTCGATAAACGCACAGCTAAAGCTTTAGAAACAGCGCGGGCTAAATGGGAAGCAGATACTCAAACTAAAATTGAAGCTGCTAAAACTGAAGCCGAAAAGATGGCTCAAATGACTGCTGATCAAAAAGCAGAACATGAAGAGCAAGAACGTTTGAAGAAAATCAACGAACGTGAAGCGGATATCACTCGTCGTGAATTGCGTGCTCAATCACTGGAAAAACTAGCTGAGAAAGAACTGCCAAAAGAATTGATTGATGTTGTCGTATTTACCGATGCAGATTCTTGTAATGCTTCTATTGATGCTATTGAAAAAGCATTCCGTAAATCAGTTGAAGATGGTGTAAATAAGCGATTAGCTCAATCAGCTGATGTACCAGGCTCCGGAAACACAAGCACAGCTATTAGCCAAGGTGAAGCAATGGCCAAACAATTAAACGAACAATCAAAACCAGCAACTAAATCATTTTGGGATTAAAAGGAGGAAATAAATAATGGTCTATGTAGGAAAAAGAGAAACAGTAGAAGAAATTAATTTTATGGGAAGCGCACATTTCATCAGCTTTACTAAACAAGCAGAAACGTCAATAGCAACTGCAGGTAATGATGGTCGCAAAATTTTACCGGCAGGAAGTGTCTTCCCGGCAAATGATGCAACGGCGGAAGGTATCACTATTAACCCAGTTGATGTGACTGATGGACCTCAACCAGTAGGCGTTATCGTCGAAGGCTATGTAATTGCTGAGCGATTACCAGTTGAGCCATCTGAAGAAGCAAAAATAGCAATGAAAGAAATCAAATACCGCTAAGACGGATTGAAGGAGGAAATTAACACTATGAAGAAAAATAAATATTTTCAAATGAATTTACAGCGTTTTGCTGCTAAAAGTATTTTAGATCTATTTAACCAAAAGGAAGTGTTGGACTACACGCGTAACCGTGAACTCCCTGTTTTGTTAGGAGAAACATTATTCCCAGCACGTAAAACACAAAGCTTAGAGTTGGAACAAATTACAGGTGGCGGAAGCTCACCAATCATTGCTTCTGTACATGCATTCGATACTGAATCTGAAATTGGTTCTCGTCAGGCTGCTAAAGCAACTCTGGAATTGGCATTGATCAAACGTAAAATGCAGTTGAAAGAAAAAGATATCATTGCGTTGGAAAATCCACGTACACCAGCAGAACAACAATACTTGATGAGCCAAGTATTTAATGACTTAGATGTATTGGTTCGTGGAGTGAATGCCCGTACAGAGTTAATGCGTATGGAAGTATTAGCTAACGGTAAAATTAAAATCAATGAAAATGGCTTAGATGCAACCATTGACTATAATGTGCCAGCTGATCATAAAGAAGCATTGTCTGGTACAGATTTATGGACAGATCCCCTAGCTAAACCTTTAGAAGACATTGATCGTTGGATTGAAGCGATGGACACAACTCCAACTCGTGCATTGACCTCTAAAAAGGTATTGAATGCTTTGCTACGCCATCCTCAAGTGAAAGCTTCTGTATTTGGCAGCGACACTGGCAAAGTATTGACTCGTGCTGAATTAGACGCATTTATGCAATCTAACGGAATGCCAGTTATCCGCACCTATGATGAAAAGTACCGGAAACAAAATAAAGATGGCAGCTATACAAAAGCTCGCTACTTCCCTGAAAACAAATTTGTTATGTTTAACGATGATTTGTTAGGAGAAACGATCTATGGGCCTACAGCAGAAGAAAACCGCTTGTCTCGTGACCCTTCAATCGATACTAGCATGGTTGGTAATGTCTTTACTGCCGTGTACGAAGAAAGTGCTGACCCAGTTTCTACATGGGAAAAAGCTGTTACTGTAGCCTTGCCTTCATTCGCAGCTGCTGATGAAGTGTTCCAAGCTCAACCAATCGCATAAATAAGAGGAGGATTTGGATATGATCGTTAAAGTTAAAGACATGCCGGTATTTTATGATGGAGAACGTCATGAAGCTGGAGAAGAGTTCGAAATCAAGAAAGAGGATCATAACGATGCGCTTTTTTCTGTTGTCAAAGAAACTTCTGATATTGATAAACCCGAAGATGTAAGTAAATTAAAAAAAGAAGAGCTGCAAGCTTTGCTTGATGAAAAAAGAATTGAATACGAAGCTGCAGCAACTAAAAATGATTTGCTTGCATTGCTAGAAGCCGCTAAGTAGAAAGGACGATAACTAATGAGCGACAAAGTTATTAATAGGTTTGTGCACCATAGAGACAATGATCGTTTATATAATATTGGAGATGTTTTTCCACATAAAGATAGTTCGATAAAAGTAACTGAAGAAGAATTAGAAACTTTAAGAACAAACAACAACAGTTCAAAAGTTCCTTTCATTATGGATGAGAATACGAAAGAAGCTGATGAAGATAAGCCACTAAATAAGTACACCAAAGAAGAGCTTAAAGTTCACTTAAGTAAAAATGGCGTGCCTTTTGATGAAGATGCTAAGAAAGACGATTTACTAGCATTAGCTAAAGACGGTGAAGAATAGGAGTGGTCCTATTGGAAAAATATGATTCAGAAAAACAATTTAATATTTTATTGAGAAGATATAAAGAAATCGAAGTACTGTCTGATGAAGCAGAGCTGTTAAGAGATGATTTCAACGACGCGGAACAAGAAGCTTTGAACTATTGTAATCGAACAGATCTTGACATCGGTATGGCTTCTAGTGTTCGTGATCTAGCAAAAATACGGTTTAATCAAAGAGATACTGAAGGAGAGACGTCACGGTCAGAAGGTGGCGTCTCTCAATCTTTTGAAGAAGGGATTCCTAAAAAGATTCGCAGTCAATTAAACAGCTATCGAGTAGCGAGAGCGAGGAAACTTTCATGAGACTAAGAGAACGTGACCTTTCTACTGTCTATTTGAAGCGGTGGCAAGAGATTGAGGATGATGAGGGTAATTCTATCAAAGGTTATTCAGATGAAGCTATTGAGCTTAGAATGAACGTACAAAGTGCCGGTGGGCAGATTGCAGCTACTCTTTATGGTTCAGAATTGCCTTATGTCAAAGTTTGTAAGTATCAAGGAAATACTAACATCCAAGAAAAAGACGGCATTTGTCTATACGTTGATAAAAAAGAAAAGCCTGATTATGAAGTGATTTCCATCCAACCTTTTTCTACTCACTTGAATATCACGCTTAAAAGGATTTGATGCAATGGGTGTAGAAATTAAAGGTTTAGGTAAGTTTAATCAGCAAATGAAATCAATACCTAATTTGGTTTCTAAGGCTGTTGAAAGTGCCAATGAAGAATTAGTCGAATTGGTTCGTGGAGACGCAGAAAGTAACCTTGCTTCAAGTGTGAAACACGCTAGCGGTGAGCTAGTTGGAAGTTTAAAAACAGAAGTAGCTACTAACGGAAAAGGTAGCAGTACCGGGCGTGTATGGACAGATAAAAAAACTGGAATCTTTAGAGAATTCGGAACTGGACCGAATGGAGAAGCTTCTCAAAAAAACTTACCAGAAGGTATCTATCCTGTTTACACGCAAACGCCTTGGTTCTTTCCTGTTGATTCAGTTGATCAAGACTTAACTGCTTTATATGGCATGTTTAAGATCACAATCAAAGGAAAAGAATTCTACAAAACAAGCGGACAACCTGCTAGACCTTGGCTTTATCCAGCTTTAAAATCTGGAACAAAAGATTCTGAAGAGATCGTCAAGCGCCATGTAACAGATCGATTAAGAAAGGGGCTTAGATAATGGATGTCATCAACATTAAGCCTATTATCGTTAGTTTATTGAAAGAAATACCTGAGATTAAGAAAGTGGCAACGGAATACCCAGTGATTTGGACGATATTTCCTAGTGCTATTTATCGTACAACTCAAACACCTTATGCAATCGATGCAGATAAAAATGAACTGCAAACCTTATGGACAGTCACGATTGATCTATATTCTGACACAAGCTTAACTTCTATTGTTTCGAAAGTATCCGAAAAAATGAAGAGCATTGGCTTTGTGGGGAACGCAGTAGATTCAAATACAGCTTCATTAATTCGGGTAACTCGTGAATTTAAAGCAATTGTAGACAATGAAACAAGACAAACCTATCAACTATAGAAACAGGAGGAATACAAACATGAAAAAACAATTATTAAACAGTACAAAACTAGCCAAAATGGACTTACAACGGTTTGCTGATGATCCAGTAGGCCTTTTATCTAAAGGGTCAACATTAGGCTATAAACCAACTGGTGCAGAACCAGGAACATTCACAACTATCGGATCAGTAACTTCTATTCCAGACATTGGTTCAGAACCAGAAAAAGTTGACGTAACAACATTAACTGACTCAAAACGTCAATACATTAAAGGTCTGCAGGATCAAGACAACTTAACATTTGCTGCAGTGTATCGGAAGTCAATCTTTAACACATTGAAAGCAGCTGAAAAGACGGATACCGTTTACGATTGGAAAATCACTTATCCGGATGGCACATCATTTACGTTCACAGGCGCATTTTCATTAGTATTTAACGGCGCTGAAATCAATGGCGCTTTGGCATTCCAAATTATTGTCGTGGTCTCAAAAGGACCTGACTTTGTGCCTGCACCCTAAGGATCCCGAAGAAGTCGAACCAGAACCTGAAGAGGAATAGGCAAGACGAGGGAGTAATCACATATTTAGCAGAAGACTAGTTTATTCTAGTCTTCTTTATTTTTATATAAAAATTGGAGGAAATTATACATGGCTACTTTATTAAAAACGAAAAAAGTTCATTTCGGTGGAAAAGAATTGGTTTTACGTCTAGATGGAAAGACGATCGTTCAAATTGAGAATAAATTAAATAAGAACTTATTATCACTTTTTATTGACAACGGAAAAATGACATTCCCTAAAACAGGTGAAATGCTGTTGATTCTACATGCTGCAAATACTACTCACGGTATTAAAGAGTCAGATATGTACGACTTGTTGGATATCTATTTATCTACTGGTAAAAGCACGACTGACCTAATGACGATTATTCAAGAGTTACTGGATGAAGCCGGTTTTTTCGGAAAGAAAGAGACGGAAGAAGAGAACCAAGATGGGGGATTGGTACTGCTAGAGGAACCGGAAGCGAATCTAGAGGAACACAGCAGCCTTCTGGAGTAAAAACCTATGAACGAGTCACAGACCTTTTAAATGATATGGAACCTGCAGCAATTGATTATGGAATCCCGGCTACTGAATATTGGATGATGACTTTTGGAGAGATTATGGCACAAGTTGAGTCAAATAAGCGTAAGCGTGAGACAGAACTGAAAGAGAAAGCCATGTTTGACTACAAATCAGCTCAATTGAATATGTATGCATTCAACGATCCGAGCAAGATGCCGACTGCAGAAAAACATTATCCGTATCTAGTTGATGAAAAAGTAAGAAAGATCGAACAACCTGAACCAGATTTAGAAGATTGGCAATCTGATAAAGCATTAATGATGCAGCAAGCTATGCAGATTAAAGCAACAAGAGATAGAAGAAAACGAATGGGAGGTGAGTAAGTGGATTTAGAGACACTACAAGTCGTGCTAGAGATGAATACGGAGAAGGTTCAAGCTGGTATTGATAAAATTTTACCTTCAATTAATAATATGATGGGAAAAATTGAACGTGTAACTGGTAAATCAATGGACCAGACAGAAAAGAACCTGGACATTGATAAAGGTGCAACGAACATTGAGAAGCAGCTAGAAAAGATGAATAACATAATGGAAAAACAAATGGCTGTTATGGAAAAAGTAACCGAAAGAACTTCTGCTAATGTTGGTAAAAGCATGTCAAAAGGCTTTGCTAAAGGACGTACACAAGTGAACAAAGATGTAGATGCCCTCGTTAAAGATATTAATGCAAAAATGATGCAAGCTAAGTCGCAACAAGAGAAGCTAGCCTTTCTTAAAACGCAACGTCAAGCAGCTACTAACGTTGGCGATACAAGTGGTGTAGTGAAATTTGATGAACAAATAGCAAACGCTCAAGCAGCTATGACTAGGTATCAAACGTCTGCTGAAAATCTAGCGCGTACCATGAGGCGGGAATTTATTTCGTTGCCTAAATCATTAGAAGGCATTTCTACTGCAATGGACAAGAATGAAGCTCAAATCGAGAGCATGCGTTCGAAAATAAGGAATCTACAAGTTACTTATAACGATCAACTAAAACCTGTAGGTAGCTTTGGTAAAGGGTTTGAAGATAGTGGTGAAACCAAGTCTTCAGCTAAAACAGCAGCTTTAATTGATAAGCAAACGGCAGCCATGAATAAGTTGATTGCAGAAAATGACAATCTACAACAAGCTTATGCCAAGACCCAGGACAGGGCTAGGGCTCTTAGTCCGGTTATTAGTAAATTAAATACTACTTTAGGTTCTACTGAGGACTACCAAGCTACAAGTAAAAACGTAGACAAAGTAGGAGATTCAATTGGTAAAAGCAGAAACAAGTTAGGGATGTTCTCTAACCTGTTCAATCGAACAAGCAGGAATATGTCAAAAAGCGGTCCATCTATGAATAAGCCATTCAACTCTGTTAACAAGACACTTCGTTCATTTGTAAGAAGATTGCTCATTGCCGGGTTAGCTTATAAATCCTTTGCTGGAATGGCTTCTTATATGGGTAAAGCTGTTCTATCAAATGAACAATTCTCTAAATCACTAAATGAAGTGAAAGTAAATTTGGCCACGGCTTTTTATCCAATCTATACAGCAGTGATGCCGGCTTTAAATGCTTTGATTTCATGGTTATCTAAAGCAACAGCCTATATGGCGTCATTCATTGCTACTTTATTCGGAACCACATACAGCGCAGCTAAAAAGGGCGCTAGTGCTTTAAACGAAAATATAGCTGCTATGGGTGACACGGGAGCGAATGCGGATAAAGCGAAAGAGAAAGTCAAAAAGTTCCAAAACGTCTTAGCTGGATTTGATGAGATTAACACTCTTGATTTTAAAACAGATTCCGATGATGACAGCTTAACAGGTAAAGGTCCTGCTAACGGGATTGATTTTGGGATTGCCGATCCAGGTATTCCCGCATGGCTAAATACTTTTGCTGATCGATTTAAATCTGTCCTAAAAGATTTATTCGCACCGATCAAAGCAGCTTGGGATAAACATGGAAAAAAGGTCATGGATGCCTGGAAATATGCACTTAGCGAAGTAGGTGGATTGATTTCTTCCATAGGCAAGAGCTTCATGGAAGTTTGGACAAATGGAACAGGAGAACGATTTGTCGGAAACTTATTGATTTTGTTAGCGGATGTTCTAAATATTATCGGGGATATTGCAAAAGCGTTTAAAGATGCCTGGAATAATAATAACCGAGGAACGAAGCTTATCCAATCGATTTTCAATGCTTGGAACGGTGTGCTTGAATTGCTACATGAAATAGCCGTTTCATTTAGAAAAGCTTGGAATAATGGCAACGGTGAACGAATCGCAGGACATCTTTTAGAAATCTTCACTAACATTTTTAAAACTATTGGTAACATTGCTGATGGTCTAAAAAAAGCGTGGAGAGAAGGAGATAATGGCACTAGTATATTTGACAGCATTTTAGGAACTGTAGGCGATATATTAGGGCATATCAATGATGTGACAGATGCAACAGAGAAATGGGCCAAAAAGTTAGACTTTACGCCTTTACTATCTTCTATTGCTGGTTTGTTTAAAAATATCCGTCCTGTAGTTGACAATATCGGTGCTGGTTTAAGTTGGTTATACCGAAATATTTTACTTCCAATAGCTAAATGGGCCATAGAGAATGCATTACCAGTTGCTATTGATGCAATTTCTGAAGCGTTCAGATTCTTAGGAAATGTTATTGAAAGAGCCAAGCCTGTCTTAAGTTGGCTTTGGGAAAATTTATTAAAACCTATGGGTAAATGGGTTGGTAAAAAATTAGTAGCTGAATTAGAAAGTATAAGAGACGGATTTAAGTTCTTAGCAGATGCGGTTGAAAATCCTAAAAAAGCTTTTGCTGAATTATCTGACAAGACACTTGAAAAGTTTAAAGATCTAAAAGAAAAAGGCGGTAAAGTTTGGGGAAGTGTCGTCGAGTTTATAACTGGTGGATCTAAAAAGTCGAAAGATGATGCTAAATTTAATTTTGACGAGCTAGAAGTTAACAGTTCAAGCGTTTTTGGCAACATAGGAAAATTAGTTTCTAAAATATTCCCTAATTTAAGTAAAACGATATCTGAAAATACAGAAGCAGCTAAAAAATCAGTAGTCAAAAACTGGACAGAAGTATCAGGTGCTACTGTAAGCTGGTTTGGAAAAGTGTGGTCCAAGACGAAGGATACCTGGGAAGAAGTCAGTTCTAAAGTCACGACAAAAGCAAAATCAGCTTATGATGCAGCATCTGGAAAGTGGAAAGAATTGTCTGAAAACACTTCTACAAGATTTGGCGAAGTTAGCGGTGCTGCAAAAACCAAATTTACTGATTTGAAAGATTCGGTGTCTAAAAACTCACAAAATGCAAGAGATAATGCCATTATAGCCTGGTCTGTCATGAAAGATAGAACGGGTGAATATATGACTAACATCAAAGATAGTTCTAAAAAAGGGTTTGACCAAGTTGTAAGCTGGGCTTCAGATCTTGGTGGTCGTATTTCCAAAGGCTTGCGTGACGGAATTGACGGCGTAAAAAAAGCAGCTAAGGAAATGTCACAAGGTTTAGTTAATGCCCTCGGAAAAGGTGTGAACGGAACAATTAAAGGGGTCAATTGGGTACTAGACAAAGTTGGTTCAGACAAAAAACTAGCAGAGTGGAAAGTGCCGGAATACGCTAAGGGTACAAACCGACATCCGGGAGGACCCGCTTTAGTCAATGATGCTCCTGGTTCAACTTACCAAGAGGCTTACGAACTACCAGACGGAACTAAAGGTTTGTTCCCTAAAGTCCGCAATATGATGGTTGATTTGCCAGCTAACACAAAAGTTTTAACTGCTGCACGAACTGCTAAAGAACAAATCATACCTCAATATAAAAATGGAGTAGGTAATTGGTTATCAGAAAAATGGAATGGTGCAAAAGAACTAGCTGGAGATGTTTGGGATTATGTCAAAAAACCAGAAGAATTAGTTAAAAACGCCATTAGTAAATTTACCAACTTAAGCAAGGTTAAAGATCCTGGACTATCGATTGCTAAAGGGGCTATTTCTACTGCTTCATCTGGAGCAATCCAAATGGTAAAAGATGCCTTTGCTTTTGGTGGAGGTGGCGGAGTCAACTTCCAAGGTCTAGTAAAGACATCTGATTTTGGTTGGAGAACACATCCAATTACAGGACAACGTAAACTTCATGCTGGTGTCGATTATGGCGGTGGCGGCGGTATTGGCCATCCTATTCATGCACAAACAGCTGGTAAGGTTAAACAAGCTGGTCCATCAGGTAGTGGTTACGGAACATGGGTCAATATGCAAAAAGGTGTCTATGATTACATCTACGCTCACTTGTCTAAGGCCTTAGTCTCTCGTGGTGATAACGTTAAAGCCGGTCAAAAGATTGGCTTAATGGGAAGCACGGGAGATAGTACAGGGCCACACGTCCACTATGAAGTTCGTAAAAACGGAAGTCCAATTAATCCAGAAACGGTACCAGGAGTTGGACTTGCTGCACCTGCAGGTAGAGGCGTTGAAAGATGGCGCTCAACGATTCAAAGAGCATTGTCTATGAACGGATTGCCAGCGAATGCTGTATACACTAACGCGTGGTTGAGACAAGTTCAGTCTGAATCCGGCGGAAACGAAAAAGCTGTCCAAGGAAACATTGGAGATATTAACAACAGAACCGGCGACTTGGCAAAAGGGTTATTACAAACCATTTCTGCTACGTTTAATGCCTACAAACACAGTGGTCATGGAAATATATTCAATGGTTACGATAACGCTTTAGCAGCTATCAATTACGCTAAGAATCGCTATGGCTCCACAAGCATGTTAGGTGTTATTGGTCATGGTCACGGCTATGACAATGGCGGCTTAATCAGGCAAGAACAAATGATTCGAGTTGGCGAAGGTAACAATGATGAAATGATCATCCCACTAACTAAACCTAGTCGTGCGCTTGAATTAATCGCTCAATCGTTAGACTACATGGGAATGGATTTTGGTGACTTGACTATGCCAACAGCTTTACAGCCTTCTTATGAATCGTTTGCTTTAGGTGACAGTTCATTCGACAGTTCTGGTTCTACTGAAAATATTGAAAGCATGGCTGATTCAATGAGTTCAGCATTCAAGAAAGCTATAACGGTCATTTTAGGAGAAAAACAAGAATCTTCAGATAGCGGACCGATTGAAGTAACGATGGTAGTTGATTCTGATACATTTGGAAAAATCGCTATAAAGAGTATCAATAAACAAACGAAGAAAACAGGTAAACCACAAATTATTATGTAGAAAGGAGTCTTAGATATGGCTGGAAGTTTAGCGATAAATGGAGTGCAAATCAAGGCTCCTAAATCTTTTAATTTTGGTGTGATGGACCTAGATGGAGAATCTACGCGTAATGCTAGAGGGAAAATGACAAGAGATATTATCCGGACAGGCATCCGCAAAATAGAATTAGAGTGGGGATCACTTAGCGATGGAGAAATATCTTCTATCCTACAAGCAGTCAATGCCCCTTTCTTTTCTGTTAGCTATCCAGATGCAATGACAGGTGGCCAAAGAACAGGAACGTTTTATGTAGGAGATCGAACAGCTCCTTCATATTCTTGGAGTGATAAATATAAGTCAATGAAATGGGAAGGTTTATCCATGAACTTTATTGAACAGTAGGAGGTGATGTTATGTGTTAACAGTAAGTAATGAATTAAAGAATGCATTTATGAAAGACGAAAGAACCATTTATGTACGAATAAAAATTGGGAATCGAACGTTTGATAACAACAATGTTATTTCTGTTGATTATGATGCTGGAAGTTTATCAGGTGAAGTTTTTGCGATTGGATCAACGTATTCAAATTCTATTAAAATCACGTTTAGTGAATTAGTAGAAGGCTTAAAAGAATTGGATGAAGTAACCTATGAAATTGGTATTAAATTAGCTAACGGAAAGATTGAATACGTGCCTATGGGTGTTTTCGTTATCAATGATGCAATTGAAATGGACCGCAACAATAACAAAACAACAATCGAATGTATGGATAGAATGGTCATGTTGGGCGGCGCTTATGTGTCGTCTTTAAGTTATCCAGCAGCTATTCGAGAAGTTGCGCTAGAAATAGCCAATAAAGCTGGTGTTCAAGTAGCTGATACGTTTGATCGTTTAAATGCAGATATAATAGCCAAACCAGAAGGGTATACGTATCGGGAAGCAATCGGTTTAATCGCTCAGTTTGAAGCAGGATTCGCTACTTTTAACCGTTACGGAAAATTAGAAATTAGAACACTATCTGATCCAAACTTTGCTATACCACCTGATAATTATTTTTCAAAAGGTCTCGTAAAAAACGAGGTATTTTTTCGTTTAGGTGGAATTAGTTGTACAACGGATGATAGCGACACAGTTATCCAAAGTGGAAATACAGCAGGGAATCAAGTGATTTTAGAAAACAGGGTAATGACTAAAACTTTGTTAGATAAAATTTATCAAAAGATTCAAACGATAAATTATTATCCCTTCTCTTTAAATTGGCAAGGAAATCCAGTATTAGAAACTGGTGATTGGATAGAAGTTGAAGATTTACAAGGGAATAAGTTCAAAACGCCTAACCTTAGTTACTCTCTATCTTTTAATGGTGGTTTGTCTGCTAAAAGTAGTGCTGAGACAGTCACTCAATCAGATGCCACTTACCAGTATAAAAGTCCTTTACAGCAAAAGATTGAATGGATTCACGCACGAATTGATGCAGCTGGTGGGAACGTTGTTTATGAAGGTATTGACGAACCGGCCAATCCAAAAGAAGGCGACTTGTGGTTTAAAGTAGTTGGTCCAGATAAGGAAATCTTAATCTATAAAAAACGTGCAGACGGCTCTTTATTTTGGGAACCTCAGATATCCACTGCCGATATAGATAAAGTGGCTAAAGAAGTCGAAGATGTGATTAATCAAGCCGACGCCGACCGCATAGAAACCGAACAAAAACTCGATCAATCAGTTGCCGACGCAAAAGCCTACACCGAACAAAAAGCGAACGAATTCAACGGTCAGCTAGAAATAGTTAGAGCTGATGTGGCTGATACGGTTATAAAAGCAAACGATGCGGTAGCCAGGGCTAATCAATCCATTGCTGATGTTGGTTTCATGCAAATTGATTTAAACACAACGAAACAGAACGCTATCGATGCTTTAACAAAAGCGCAGACGGCCACAGATAATCTTAATACGTTATCTTTTAATGTGGACGAGTTGACTAAAACAGTTAGTTTTAAAGCGGAGAAAACAACAGTTGATGCCGTTACGAAACAAGTTAACCAACATGAATTATCTATCGCTACTAATGCTAGAGAAATCGATTTGCGTATGACTTCTACTCAAGTTGATAGTTTGGTTTCTGCTAAGGGCTATGTGAATCAGGCGCAGTTGACAGCTACTTCTACACAATGGAATTTAGCACTGACTCAAGTTAGTTCTGATCTGAGTAATTTGGAGATTGGTGGGCGGAACTTACTACTAGAATCCAAAAAAATAGAAATATCGCCTACAACTAGGTATGTAACAAAAAGATTGAGTAAACCTATTTTTCCGAACCAAAAATACACTATTTCTATTGGTTACAGAGAGTATGTTACGGAAGTAGTTAGTCACGATTCTGTGTTAGTTTCTACAAGAGACGATAGGGGCGGGACATCTACTAGTATCGGAAATGCAGTTGGAACTGTTTTCACAGTGCCTATAGGTGGTAGTGTGACTAATGTTTTTACAAACACAAGCCAAGTTATTGACACAATTTTGTTTTATAGTGCTGATGAAAATTTAGTTTCTGGGAACCGAGAATTTTATTTTGAAATAAAAGTAGTTGAAGGCGAAAAAGACACTGGTTGGACACCTGCACCAGAAGATATGGCAACACTAGAACAGTTTACCACAATAGACGCTACTGTAAGAGGTTTGCAGACTACTGTAGGGAATAAAGCTGACAAAACAGAAGTGACTCAACTAGCTAATCAGTGGACACAAACCACTGCGTTGGTCAATGGACACACTGGTCAAATTAGTAATCTAGGAGAACAAATCAATTTAAGAGTCACTTCTTCGCAAGTGACAGAGGCTATATTGGTAGATAAAACTGTTAAAGATACCCGCAATGATAACCAGCTACCAAGTTGGTATTTTACTAACTATAAAAAGCAAACAGTAGAAGAATTTAAGTCCGGTAATGTGATAGGGGCGTTGCCCGCTTCCAATAATGCTTATGGTCTGTTAACCACTAAGGTGCCGTGGTCTGATAGTTCTGGTGGTGCAATTACTCAAACGTTTAGCACTGCATCAGGAGTTTACCAACGGCGAGGTTCCTCGAGCTGGGGAGTTTGGGAAAAGGTAGCAGATGCTAATAGACTAATTAGCCAAATCAACATAAGTCCTGAATCAATTCTAATTGCTTCAAACAAGATTACGCTAAGTGGCGACACTTATATGGATGCAGCTTTTATCAATAAAATGAAAGTTCATTCGGTAGATGCAGTTATTGCAGACATAGCGACTGTAAGAACGAAAATGTTAACGTCCGATGTCATTACTTCAACAATGCTCAAATCTGATACGGCCTTGATTGATAAAATATTTATCAATGATGCAAACGTACAGCGGTTTACGGCAAAAACAGCATTTATCAATTCAGTAAAAGCTGTGGAAATCAGCGCTGATAAAATCAATGGCGGAATATTTAATGCAGCTACTATGAACGTGATTGGTTTAAATGCAGGCAGCATAACTTCTGGAACTTTAAGAGGTGCTAATTTAGATTTAAACCTAAATACTGGAATGCAAACCTTCTATAATCCTGTATCAGCTGGCGGTAATCTAGTACTAACCCAAGGTCAAATTAGATTCGTTAGAGGTGGAATGGGATCCCGATACATTAACTATCATGATGAAGGTATCATTATTACTCATGGAACAGAGAACACCGGGTATACTCGAAACACCTCATTACACTTACAAGGTGATAAAGCGTATCTTCAATTTATCTCTAATGCTGGGCTGACCTTACAACGCTTGGAAAGTGACTCAATTTATTTAACGGCATATGTTAATGATTCATTCCGGGTGCAAAGGTATTACGGAACAGGCGAATGGCGACCAATAAAGGCAAGGAGTTTCGAAACTTCTGGAACTGTAAATGACATGGAGATTATTGAGAACTGGATTAGAACGACCAATACAAACGACACACACATTTATATCGAACCTTCACGAAATGGGAATATAAGAGTAGCCGATAGAGCTTTGAAGCAATACCATGCTGTTGAGGCTTCCAACTTCAAAGTTTCTTCAGAAAGACGATTCAAGAGCGACATCAACGATTTTGATAATGCACTAAGCCTTTTAAGTTCAATTAAATTCCATAAGTACATCAAAAATGGGGAATCAGAAATCGGGCTAATAACTGATGAAGCACCTTTGCAACTTCTTTCTAAAGACCAGACAACAGTTGATTTGTATTCATTGATTAGCTTGACAGGAAGGTCTGTTCAGGAGTTAACCCAAATCACTTACTCACATGATCGATTTTTAAATGAACACGACAAGAGACTAGCCGTCTTAGAAAAAGAAAATAAATTACTCAAACAAAAAATAGAGAAACTGGAGAGTGCAGCATGAAAACAATCAAATTAAAAAATAAAGAAGTCATTCCCGTTTATCAAGCTTTAGAAAATATCGTCGTTGAAGGCAGAAAGCCACGTCGCGGAAAGGGACAACTTCAAAAACAATTGAGTCAAAAGAACACGGAATATTCGGAAGACTTAGAAGAGATTCGTTCTGACTTCTTCAAGAAAAAAGAAGATGGAACCTTTGAAGTCAACGGCGATTCTTTTGTTTGGTTGGACGAATGCGAAAAAGACCCACATCTTAAAAAGAAAGCAAACGATCAGATTAAAGAATTGAATGAAGAAGAAATAGGAATTGATTTGGTAGAACATGAATCCAAAATAAAATCCTTTTTTGATGCTTTAGAAAAAGACGAATTTACCGGAAAAGAAGGATTACGTGATGAGGATTTCGAAACGCTGATGGAGATTTTGGAAGAGGCTTTTGAAGTAAATGAAGATAAAAAAGAGGAGGAAAAATAATATGTTAAGAAATAAGCAAAAATCAATCACATTAAATGCTACAGCTTTTGTCGGAGATCAACCAGTCATGAATTTATCAGCTACAGTTCCAAGCAATACAGGAGTTGGACAAGTTAGTCAATATGTACAAAACGCTGAACTATATAATACTAATAAAACTGAAGCGAGACGAGACGTCACTGAATTTCAAAATGATGTATATGAAGTTGAAGATGAAATGGTGCGTACTGAAGAAGTCGTAGAATAAAATCTAATTAAAGTTTTTCGTATATCCTCCGATATTGTTTGTATATATACAATAGGAGTGATAAAAGTTGAAAGATAGTAAAGACTTTAAAAAGTATAAAAAAAGTAATAAAATAATGGATAAGTTAAGAAAAGAAAGTAGTATTTACTACTCTAATCATTGCAATAAAAAAGAGATAGGTGGATTATTATTAGCAGTAGGAGCAATTCTTTTCTTTCTTGGTTCTAGAGATATAAATCTTATACTTTCAATAGAGGGAATCTTAATTGGTTGTATGGGGGCGGGATTGCTAACACTTGGAATAAATGAAAAAAAGAATGATTCGTCAGAGAATATAAATATATATATTGGAAAACAACTTTTCGATAGAGGCCTTGAGGGATTTGTTATAGGAGTTGTTGTAGGAGCATTAAAATTATTTTTTAAATATCAATAAAAAGGTTGTCCATTCGGGCAGCCTTTTTATATTACCAAAGAGCTTCCTAACCGGGTTGCTCTTTTTATTTTATCGAAAGGCGGTGTCGAATGAAAAACGCAATAAAATACTATGCCGTGACTTATTGGATTTGTTTCGTAACAGCATGGTTCGGTTTTTTGCTGATTTACAATGCCGAAAACGTGATTGAGCGTTTGAAGTTATTTGAAGACAGCTTTGATATTTACGTCGGATTGTGCATGATCGTTTTATCAATTACGAAAGTTGTTTCGCTTCTTTCAAGATGGCAGTACGTAAAAAAAATATCATTAATTGGGATCGCGCTAATGTGGCTATTGGTCACTTGGTTTTATTTAAACAGTCCCACAACGAACACAAGTTACGTCATTTCTATCGGTATGGCTGGGTTGTGTTACATCCAACTTTATCGAGGTGATTATTCTGATTGAATACTGGCGCGAGATATTAGGGTTGATCACTACTTTAATTGGTGGTGGATTTCTTGGAAATATTATTGCGGGTAAAAACAATACAAAAGTTAACGAACAAAATTTTATTAAATTGCTTCAAGAAGAACGCGCAGACATCAACAAAGAATTAAAAGAACAAGATAACAAAATAGATGAATTGTACCGGCTTTATCGTCAATCGGAAGAACGGAATCAAACGTTGATGAATGAAAACAAATCTTTGGAATGGCAGCTAAAGAGAGAAAAAGCTGAAAAAGAACAATTGGTTGAAGAAAACGGAGCTTTAAAAGAAAAAGTAGAAAACCTTGAGAAACGTGTCGGAGAATTAGAAAAAGAGAGGAAGATTTAAACATGGAAGAAATTTTAACCACATTAATTTTATCAGCAATCGGAGGCAGCATGGTTGTTTCCGGAATTACAGAAGTAGTGAAACAAAACAGCAAGTTATCCGGTATTTGGGTTATTGTATTTGCCTTACTTACAGGCGTAGTGCTATTCGGAGCTATTGCTTTGGTCTTTGCCTTGCCACTCGCTCAATCATTGCTGACCGGCTTCTTAACAGGTTGGGCAAGCGTTGGGGCATTCAACACTTATAAAGAATCTAAAGGGGGAATGTAAAGATGGGCGAAGTTATTAAAATTAATCGTGACGATGTTATTAATGGTATTGCTGGTAAAAGACCTGGTAAGCCAAAAGGAGGAGTAATTCACAACGATGCAGGCGCTATGTCGGCAGAAGCATACTTACCTTGGCTTATTTCTCGCAAAAACCGCGGACAACTACCTTTAGGGTTTGCTGGATATTACGGAGACCGTACAACTATGCTACGCGTAGACAACACAAATAACAAAGAATGGCATACAGCAAATCCAGAAGGCAACACATGGTTCTTAGGGTATGAAGTTGTTCAAAGTTACTACGGAATCATTTCAGACAAAGATTTCCTTTTAAATGAAGACATGGTTTTACGGCAAGTAGCTGAAGACTTCCATTTTTATGGATTGAAACCTAATCGGAATACGGTTATGTTGCATAAACAATTCTCTTCTACAACATGTCCACACCGCTCGTGGGATCTACACGGTAAGTCTGTTAATTCTGTTAAAGATTATTTCATTAGCAAAATCGCACACTATATGTCATTAGGTAAAACAGTTGAAGAAATGTTGAAAAAAGAAGGTGTTTCGGCACCAGCACCAACTGTACCAAACACAGTTACACCACAACCTGATGGAAAAACATTAGTGGTGGGAAAACAAGCTAAACAATGGGAGACAGGTTCAAATATCCCGGCGTTCGTCATTGGACAACGCTATGATGTATTAGCTTCTAAACCAGTTAGCAAATCTCGCTCTAAAAAAGCCTATTTGATCGGTAAAGGAAAGGTTGCCACTGGTTGGCTATTAGAACAAGACGTAGAAGGGTTTAAAACAGCAGGCGGAGGCAATACTGATAAAGCTACCCCTACAACCAAACCTGCTATTACAGGAACAACAACTCAGTCAGAATCAGTTGCGGGTGTGCAAATGTTCTTAAATAGATGGTTCTACGGCAAGTTAGAAGTAGATAATAAAATGGGTCAAGCAACTAAAAAAGCTTTAATCAAAGCTCTTCAAATGGAATTAAACAAACAGTTTAAAGCCGGATTAAATGAAGATGGCGCATGGGGACCTAAGACAGAAAATGCTTGCATCACGGTACGTCCAGGTGCTCGCGGAGATATCAGTCGCTTAATTCAAGCAACATTAATCTGCAAAGGCTACAAAGTCGGTGGATTCGATGGAATATTCTTAGAAGGACTTGAAAAAGCTGTTAAAGAATTCCAACGTAAAAACGGGTTGAAAGTTGATGGTATTGTAGGTAAAGCTACTTTTGCAGCGTTGTTTAGATAATATAAATCTAACATGGTCGAAATCGACCAGTTTAGAAAAAGACCTCTAGCCGATTATGGTTGGAGGTCTTTTATACATATTACGACTCATTATGCCAAGTAAACTTTTCTTTTTTTAAAATCTCGTGGATATGAGTGGGGTTACGTTTATAGTCATTATACGTTCGTTTTAAAGACGTCACGGAATCAAGCCCGGCGTGTCCGCTAGGAACAAAAAGATGATAAAGGTCAATAAAAAGCAGATTAAAATATGATTGGTTTTCTTCAATATCTTTTTCATACAAAGAAATGACTCTTGTTTTGCCTTTAGATGTACCGCTAGGTAGAGTAGATTTTCTTATCCTACCTTCTAATAATGCATTTTCTAATTCTTTGCTACTACAGTTGAATTTATTTTCATACGCTCTGATAATATTTAATATATGATTCTTATGTAATCCATAATAACCAACTGGCGGAGCTTCTCGACGATCATAATTTTTGTGAAGGCAACTTTCATCCTCAGCAATAATATTTAATTGGGTTATAGTGTCATCATCTATTAAAAGCTTTTCTGGAAGAAAATTTATAAACTCTTCATTAGGTATGTCAATTGAATCAAAAACCTTATCCTTGAATAATCTACATTTTATAGTAGGTTCAGGTTGTTGAATAGCTGCTGAATAATTAGGTTTAGTATCTAAAACTTTTTTGCTACTGGAAGAAGAGAGCACTTCTTTATTTGCAGAAGCACTCTCCGTCAATACTTTTTTATGGATGGAAGCAGACTCTTTATGTGCATCATTATTTAAAACTTGCTTAAACAATGAGTTCATATAGAACTTGTCTCAGCAATTTTTTTGACGTATTCTGCTACAAGTTCGTCATTATCTATATCGCTGCTTTTACGAGGATCAGCCTGATCGAATTTATTTTTCCACGCTTCGTCTTGATGAGTTCTATCTACCAGCGCAAAATCACTCATTTCGTCCAAATCTTCCACCAGTCCATCAACAAATTTAATTACATCTTGTTGTTTAGTAGTTTTATAATCAGTTTCTGTTTTATCTGCAACACCATCATAATTGCCTGCTTTGTTTTTAAAATAGACCTCTCTAAAAACCGGACCGTATTGCCAAGCTTCGAAATTACCCTCAAAAAGTCTAGTTGGATAATTTGTATTGCTACTGATTTCTGAGATGCCATCGCCGGCCTTGATTGAACCGTATGTTGCGCCATAAAAAGCATAGAGGAAATACAACGTTTTTTGTAATCTAAGTGGCCCGATATCCGGATTTAATGTTTTTAAATGAGTGACAAGATCATCTACGCTTTTAAAAAAGTAGTTGTTATCTTTTGTCATCACAGTCAACTCCTTTTATTGCTATTAGTTTTTAGTTTGCTTTATAAATAATCTATTATTAACCTTAGTATATAGGTAGAAAAAACCTATGTAAAGGGAATTTGCTTTAACGCCAAAAAAATAAAACCAAGTTATCTAAAACATAACCTTCTTATGTGGCATCTTTCTTCCTTTATAATCAAATATCTGCCCGAAATAGCTAGGTCTAGACTCAATCACATACTTCTGAACAACTAACTGCATCCGATCATTGATAGTTCCTTCGATAGTAATGACTGCATCCTCTTCGACGTCATACATAAATTTGTAAGCCTTCATTCCAGCGACTATACAATTAAATTTGCGATCATCTACTTCTAACGTGAAACGGCATAGGGGAGTGCCATTTTCCGTATTGATCACTTTAACTTCCGAAATAACTTTACCTGTCAAAATAGCAAAATTCATGATTGTTCCTCCTTCAATAGGCTCTCTATTTCATTTTCTATATTGACTAAACTACTTTCTCCCAAACCCCAAACGTCATCCATAATCATACCTCCGCTTCAATAATGAATCTAAAAGCATTGTACCCAAAAGGAACTCCATCCATTCTGTGACTTCCTGGTTCTCCCATACGGATATCAGAAAGCATTCCCATATAGTTGATAGTGAACTTTATATTTTCTTCATGGTAACAGTGCTTTCGTATGTAATCGAATTGTGCTTTTTCTGGATAGTCTTCAAATAGCATTTGCTGCTCGTTTATTAGCATGTAGTCCTGATTGAATTCTTGTATAGTCATCTTTTTCTTCATATCCTTCACCTCACATTTATTATACGAACGAGTGTTCGATTTGTAAAGCGAACAGAATATTAAAATACCCTCACAAATAATCTGTAAGGGTAAAAGGATGATTCATTATATTTAAAGTGCATCAAAAAGATCTTCAATAGATTTTATCTTATTTTTGTATTCATTGACCAATGTTTTCGCAAGCACAATTGCCTTCATAACATTGTAGCAAGAATAGGTGGATAGATGTTCCTCATAGCTAACTTTTACATAAGGACCATCAATTGAACCAAAAGCTTCAATTCTTAAACCATTATCTTCAAACAGGAACATTGATGAATCGGGATGCAGTTCTTTCAAATTCTTTTCCATAAATTATTCTCCTTTTTTATGTGGTACTTATAATATATGCAGATAATATCAATTAACTTTAAAAACGTTAAAATAAATTGTCATCCTACTCACAATGAAAAAGAACCCGCCTATTATATAGGTAGGTTCTTTTTTTGCACAATTAAATATATTGAATATCTATTATTGAGATGGTTTTAGTGCTTTTTGTGATTTCAATTTTGATGTTATTGATCATACCAAATGTAGTACAGCAAAAACAAAAAGTCGATAACCAAGGTACGAAAGCACTTGTGACCGTTGTACAAACTCAAGTCGAATTATATGAGATGGAACAAAATGAAAAAGCACCTAATTTTGAAGTATTGAAAGCTGCTGATTATCTAAGCGATGCCCAATTAAAGCAGGCAAATGAAAAACTTGAAATAAGCAACGGAAAAGTCAGCGCTAAGTCTACTAGTCCATGAAGAGGTTAAATTGCCAAGGAATGGTATTCATTGAAATGCTTTTAGTCTTATTGATCACAGCTACGATGTTAAGTGTTCCAACAGTATTTTCTCAAAAAATAATTAAAGATACAGCAACACAATTATTTATTGAAGATTTGCAGAGCAGCATAACAATGGCGCAAAATCATGCGGTATTATCAGGAAATTGGTCTGTAATAGATGTTTCGGCAAAGAAAGGCATGATTTCTTTTAGAACGTTTCCTGAAGCAGAAAAAGAAGTGACATATCAATTGCAGTTACCGGAAAATGTAACAACACCGTCAAACAAGCAATATATTTTTAATGGAGGCAGCGGAAATCTGCAAAGTTTTTCCACTTTGTATTTTGATATTGATGGAATACGGCATGGGTTAGTATTTCAGTTAGGAAGTGGTCGTTATCATTGGGATTAAACGGTTAAATCAAAAGGGATATGTTTTATTAGAAAGTTTAACGGCTTTTTTGATCATCACTCTTTGTATCAGCGTTTATCTGCCGGTAGTTACAGATCTACTCGTTACTATTAAAGAAGAAAAAAAGACAGTGGATATGGTGCGAATTGGATATGAACAATCACAAAAAATTGCGCTTGGTCAAGAAGTAGATACCTCTTGGCAAACAGGAGGCAACGTATATGAAATTATTGTGGAAAGCAGCCAAAAAAAGAAAATCTGCATCCGGGATAATCAACACCAACGAACAGTCGAACTGCTTTCATCTAAAATCAATCTCCCTTAACAGTAAAGGGTTTGTTTTATTAGAAACGCTTATTGGTATGTCCGTTTTAATGTTGAGTGTTTCCTTGATCAGTTTTTCAATCGGCCAATTTCAAACGATTCGCGCTCAAACTTTTCAAGATCGCCAACTAGAATGGCAGCTATTTCTAAATCAATTTGAATATGAAATCAAAGGGCTGGCACTGAGTGATGTAACGGCTAGTAAAGTAAGATTTGAAGAAAAAAATACAGTAGGAAAAGTTCAACGTATAATTATTTATCAAAAAGATCTGAAGAAACCGGTGTTTATCAAAACTACTGATGCGGGGGGTTACCAACCGTTATTGATGCAAGTCAGTAAATTTTCTTTTTCAAAAAAAGAAGATATTTTGATTTTACAAGTGACATTTTCCAACAAAGAAACGTATGCAGCCCAAATAAACCTTGCTCAAACGATTGAGGTGCCGCAAAAATGAATCAAAAAGGAGCTATTTTACCTTCTGTAGTTATTTTTGTTTTTCTATTAGCAACCGTTACGATGAGCACAGCTCGGATTTATAAAAATCAGATGCAGCAAATGAAGACAACTGAAAATTATTATGTGATCCAAACCATGTTAGAACTATCTAAAGCAGAATTAAGAGAGCAGTTAACGATTGATCCTGATCTGCAAGAAGCTTTTTTTACTTTCAAAACTGGAACAGTACGCGTGAAAAAGATTAGCGGAACCTCTTATTTATTGACTGGTACAGCAGATAAATCATTTTTAAAGCAACTGTCTATTACGGTTGATATGCCTGCTGATTCAACAGTATCAGGTACGGCGGAACAAGACACAAGTGAATACGAATCTGCAGAATACACTGAAAATGAGCAGGTCTCTCAAAAAAGAAGTAGCCCTTAGGAAAATCTGAGGGTTATTTCTTTTTAATTCATAATTTGGTATAATGGGTTGAATTATGCTGAGTTATGCACGACAATTAGTTTTAACAAGAAACTAAAAGATGAGGAGTGAGGATGAATGTCTCGATTGAAAAAAGTAAGAGAAGGCATGAGACAAAGAGGCTTAGATGCATTACTAATCACTAGCCCTTATAATTTACGTTACGTATCCAATTTTACCGGCACTACAGGATTAAGTGTGATCACTCATCATACTGCTTACTTTATAACTGACTTTCGTTATACAGAACAAGCTGCTGCTCAAGCCGTCGGATTTGAAATTGTACAAAATAGTGGACCTATTTATGATGAAGTAGCGCGGATAGCAGAAGCAGATAAAATTGAAACGCTTGGTTTTGAACAGGACTTTGTTACTTTTAGTACATTTGAATTATTAGAACAAGTTATCTCAAGTGAATTAATACCTGTTTCAAACTTAATAGAAGAATTACGAGAAGTCAAAGAAGATGTTGAAATTGAAACGATCAAAAAAGCTTGTTCAATTTCTGATGCAGCTTTCCAATATATTTTAGGTGAGATCAAACCAGGAATGTCTGAAATAGAAGTGGCAAATTTACTAGATTTCCATATGCGTGGATTAGGAGCAACAGGGGTTTCATTTGATACAATCGTAGCCAGCGGTATTCGTTCAGCTATGCCTCACGGTGTAGCAAGTCAGAAATTGATTGAAACAGGCGACTTCGTTACCATTGATTTTGGTTGTTACTACGAAGGATACGTTTCAGATATGACACGTACTTTTGCTGTGGGAGAACCGGATGAAAAGCTAAAAGAAATTTATGCAATTACGTTGGAAGCTCAATTAAAAGTAATTGATGCTGCTAAACCAGGAATGTCAGGAGTGGAATTAGACGCTGTGGCGCGTGATCATATCGCAAGCTACGGTTATGGCGAAGCTTTTGGTCATTCAACAGGACATGGTATTGGATTAGAAATCCATGAAGGACCGAATGTTTCAAAATCAGCCACTAAATTATTTGTTCCAGGAAATGTGATCACAGACGAACCGGGTATTTATTTGCCGGGAATCGGAGGCGTACGGATAGAAGACGATTTAGTCATCACAGAATTTGGAAATGAAGTAATCGTTCATTCGCCTAAAGAACTGATTATTCTGTAGAAATTAGTGATAACAGAACAATTTTTATTAGGAAGTTGTTTGAAAAAATGATACACTGAAACAGAAAATAGGAACGATTCTAGGAGGAAAATTAAATGATTTCTGTAAATGATTTTAAAACAGGATTAACGATTGAATTTGATGGAGGAATTTGGCGTGTTATCGATTTCCAACATGTTAAACCAGGTAAAGGTGCTGCTTTTGTCCGTTCTAAATTAAGAAATTTAAGAAATGGCGCGGTTCAAGAAAAAACTTTCCGGGCTGGTGAAAAAGTTGGGAAAGCTCAAATTGATAATCGTAAAATGCAATATTTGTATGAAAGCGGAGATTCTCATGTTTTCATGGATTCAGAAAACTATGAACAAATTGAACTGCCCGCAGAGTCTATTACAGAAGAGCTAAAATATTTGAAAGAAAATATGGAAGTTCATATCATGATGTATAACTCAGAAATATTAGGGGTTGAATTGCCAAACACGGTTATTTTAAGAATTGCAGAAACTGAACCTGGCATCCGAGGCGATACTTCTTCAGGCGGAACTAAAACGGCTAAGTTAGAAACAGGTACAAATGTTAACGTTCCATTTTTTGTAAATGTGGATGATATGATCGTGGTCAATACCCAAGATGGTTCATACGTTTCGCGTGCATAAGAATACTTTTTAGAGAAAAACCAATTAGGAGGTCTGCCTTATGGCTGAAGAATTAAATTTTGCAGTAAACGAGACAAAAGGAACTCTTGGCGAAATCGAAGTGGCACCAGAAGTCATTGAAATCATTTCGGGGATTGCTGCAAATAAAGTAGCCGGTGTTTATGCAATGCAAGGCAAGTTAACTTCAGGTGTTTCCGAATTATTTGGTCGCGTAGATCATAAAAAAGGAGTGCACTTAACCTCTGATGAAGAGGGCTTAAAGGTCGATATTTATTGTTATTTAAACTATGGGGTTTCAGTACCGAAAGTAGCGTTAGAACTGCAAGAAAAAGTACGCGAACAATTAGTTCAAATGACTGATATCGAGTTAAAAGAAGTAAACGTCCATATTGTAGGGATCGTACCGGAAAAAACAGAATTAAAAGATTTGTTTAGTTTGGATGACGAAGACGGTGAAGAAGAGTGAGTTTAACTAGACGTGAAATTAGAGAAAAAGCTTTACAGTCTCTATTTCAACTATCGGCTAATAAAGATCTTACGATTGAAGAAGCTATGCAACAGGCTTTAACAAGTGCAGAAGATTTATCAGATGAAGTAGAAATAGTTTCAGTGCCAAGTTACCTAGATTTATTGGTAACCGGCGTGGTGGAGTACCAAGCAGAAATTGATGAGAAGATTCAAAGTCATCTTGAAAATTGGTCAATGGATCGATTAGCAAAAACGGATAGAGTCATTATGCGCATTGCTATTTTTGAAATGCTGTATGTGCCAGATGTACCAGCAAAAGTTGCTTTGAATGAAGCACTTGAAATTACCAAATTATACAGTGATGAAAAATCAAGAAAATTTGTTAATGGAGTATTAGCAAATATTGTCAATGAGTTAGAGGAAAAAGAGGCTGAATAGGCCTCTTTTTCTTTTAGATTAAAAAGGTATAAAAGCCATACTACATTAAGAATCTGTATGGTAAAATGAGCATAATGAAATTAAAGAGCGTCAATTAGACAGAAAAAGGCGGGGTTTTCTATGAGTGCAATTATGATGAGCGGAAAAGAACTAGCAGCTGAAATGAACGAAGAAATGCAAGCTATGGTTGAAGAGCTGAAAATGAAAGGTGTCATTCCCGGACTAGTGGTACTGTTAGTTGGAGAAGATCCGGCTAGTCAAACCTATGTACGCAATAAAGAAAAGCGTGCACAAGCTTTAGGTTTTCATTCAGTAATAGAACGCTACTCAGATACAATCAGTGAGGAACAACTCTTAAATGAACTTGACCGTTTCAATCAAGATCCGATGATTCATGGTATTCTCGTTCAATTGCCGTTGCCTAAACAAATCGATTCTGAGAAAATATTAAATGCGATTGATTCAAAAAAAGATATCGATGGCTTTCATCCTATCAATATGGGGAAGCTGTTGATTGGGAAACCTGATAAAATTGCGTGTACACCATATGGAATCATGAAACTATTGGAACGCCATCAAATTGAGATAGCAGGGAAAACAGCTGTTGTTATCGGACGTAGTAATATTGTGGGGAAACCAATGGCGCAATTATTATTAATGAACGACGCGACAGTGACAATGGCTCATTCAAAAACAAAAAACTTAGCTGCTATCGCACGAACAGCGGATATCTTGGTTGTGGCAATTGGACGCGGTCACTTTGTCACGAAAGATTTTATTAAGCCAGGTGCTGCGGTAATCGATGTTGGCATGAATCGTGATCAAAACGGAAAATTGATAGGTGATGTTAAAGCTGATGAAGTCTCAGAAGTAGCGGGATATTTGACACCTGTACCAGGCGGAGTCGGACCGATGACGATTACGATGTTATTGTACCAAACAATTATAAGTGCCCAAAAAACAATCTAAATCAGCATAAAAAGTCAGGAGGGGTTATTTGTCAGAACACTATTTAACTGTCACGGCCTTGACAAAATATATTAAAAGAAAGTTTGAACAAGATCCTTACTTAGAACGTGTTTATTTAACCGGCGAAATTTCTAACTTTAGAAATAGACCTAATGCACACCAATATTTCAGTATAAAAGACGACCGCGCAAAAATTTCAGCGATGATGTTCAAAGGAGCTTATCAAAAGTTGAAATTTACACCAGAAGAAGGAATGAAAGTTTTAGTTATCGGACGTATTTCTTTGTATGAAGCAAGCGGGAATTACCAAATGTACATTGAACACATGGAACCCGATGGAATAGGAGCTTTGTATCAAGCTTTAGAAGAAATGAAACAAAAATTGAAAAAAGAAGGGCTTTTTGATGCACCTAAACAACTGATTTCTACATTTCCTAAAAAAATAGCGGTTGTTACAAGTCCTTCAGGTGCTGTAGTGCGAGATATCATGACAACGATCAAACGTCGCTATCCTATAGTCCAATTGGTTGTATTTCCTACTTTAGTACAAGGAACTAAAGCTGCTGACGATATTGTTAAAAGCATTGAGTTGGTAGAAGCTAAAGGAGATTTTGATACAATGATAATAGCGCGAGGCGGAGGGTCGATTGAAGATTTATGGCCGTTTAATGAAGAAAAAGTAGCCCGTGCTATTTTTGAAGCGAAGACGCCGATTATTTCATCAGTCGGACATGAAACAGACACAACGATAGCTGATTTAGTGGCAGATGTTCGTGCAGCTACACCTACTGCCGCAGCAGAATTGTCCGTACCGTTATTATCAGATGAAATTTTAAAAATAGAACAAATGCGGTTGCGTTTGATTCAAAGTTATATAAGAAAATTAGAAGTTCTGAGTCAGCGGTTGAATCGAAGTCTAGAATCTTATATTTTTAAACAGCCTCAGAGACTTTATGAAGGATACGCTCAAAATTTAGATTTTCTTTCAGAACGTTTGACACGTTCATTGTCAGAAAGAGTAAAAACCGAAAAGCAACATTATAGTTTATTGACTTACAAACTGATGTTGAGTGATCCAAGCCACCTTGTAAAGCAAAAGCAAGACGACTTACAAACACTGAACCAACAGTTGCAAACTGAAATGAATCGTTTTATGGAGAATCAAGTAAAGCGATTTGATTACGCGGTACAGTCGTTGGATTATCTAAGTCCGTTAAAAATCATGAATCGCGGGTACAGCTACATTACAAAAGACGATAAAGTTATTAAAAATGCAGAACAAGTTCAAGTTGAAGATTTAGTGCATATTCATTTACATGAAGGCAGTATTGAAGCAAAAGTAGTGAACAAAATGGAGGAATAAAAGTGAGTACAAAAGAAACTGTAAAATTTGAAGAAGCTATGCAGCAACTAGAAGAAATAGTTACTAAACTGGAAAGAGGAGACGTTCCTTTAGAAGAAGCATTAGACCAATTCCAAAAAGGTGTAGCGTTGAGTAAAGTTTGTAAAGAGACTTTGCAAAATGCAGAAAAGACACTCACAAAAATTGTCGATGAAAATGGAGCAGAAACCATTTTTGAAAATGCAGAGGGTACAGAGTAAAAGGGGGAAAGCAACGAATGGAATTTAATCTGTTTCAGCAAAAAGAAAAACCTCAAATTGAGAAAGTTCTTGTCGCTTATTTAGAAGAACAATCAAATTCAAATGGCACACTTCATCAAGCGATGCATTATTCGCTGACTGCTGGCGGCAAACGAATCCGGCCACTGTTATTGTTAGCTACTATTCAAGCTCTCGGTGGAGAAGTAAGCCAAGGCTACGAAGCTGCAGCAGCATTGGAATTTATTCATACCTATTCTTTGATTCATGATGACCTCCCTGCAATGGATGATGATGATTTAAGACGTGGGAAACCTACTAACCATAAAGTTTATGGCGAAGATATAGCGATTTTAGCCGGAGATGGCTTACTGACACAAGCGTTTGAAATTTTAGCTGGCAGTTTATTGCCGGCTTCAAAAAAAGTAGCCTTGATTCTAGCTTTGGCTCAAGCTGCAGGACCAAATGGGATGGTAGCTGGACAAGTAGAAGACATGGAAGGAGAAAATCAAGCATTATCGTTAGCAGCTTTAAAGGCTGTTCATGAGAAAAAAACAGGTGAACTATTGAAGTTTGCTGTTTATGCAGGCGGGCTCATAGCTGAAGTTTCAGCAGATGTTGAACGGTTGTTGCTTGATTTTGCGACTCATTTTGGATTGGCTTTTCAAATTTTAGATGATATTCTTGATGTGATCGGCGATACAAAGACATTAGGTAAACAGACTGGTAAGGATGCAGTCTTAAGTAAAAGTACTTATCCGGCTTTGTTAACTTTAGAAGGAGCAAAAGAAGCTTTAAGAAACGAAATTACAAAAGCTAAAGAAAACTTGAGACAAATTGAAATGGCGTATAAGCAAGCGGATAAAGAATTGGATAGTCAGTTATTGTTTGATTTGCTTGATTTACTATCCGTTCAGTAAAGAGGGGAAGAAGTTATGAAAAAAGAACGTGCAGATGTCCTTCTCGTAGAACAAGGTTTATTTAGTTCTATTGATAAAGCTAAACGAGCAATTATGGCAGGGATTGTATTAACCGATAACAACGAGCGAATTGATACAGCTGGAGAAAAAATTCCTGTGACTACTCAATTAAAGTGTAAAGGGGAACAGCTACGGTATGTCAGCCGTGGAGGTTTAAAGTTAGAAAAAGCGATAAAAGTTTTTAATGTAGGGGTGCAAGATAAGATTCTATTGGATATAGGATCTTCAACTGGCGGTTTCACAGACGCTGCTTTACAGCATGGAGCGAAAATGAGCTATGCCTTAGATGTAGGGACCAATCAGTTGGCTTGGAAATTAAGACAAGACCCGCGGGTTGTGGTCATGGAGCAAACCAATTTTAGAAATAGTACATTAAAGGACTTTACAAAAGGTCAACCTAACCTGGTTTCGATTGATGTTTCTTTTATTTCTTTACGCGTAATTTTGCCTGTGTTAAAAGATATTATAGCCATAAATGGAGACGTGTTAGCTTTAATCAAACCCCAATTTGAAGCCAATCGAGAAGATGTGGGAGAAAAAGGTATTATCCGAGATTCCGATATTCACCAGAAAATAGTACAAGAACTCCTTCATTTTTCTCTTACCTTGGGTTATGATGTTCAAGCGCTCGATTTTTCACCGATTACTGGCGGAGAAGGCAACATTGAATTTTTAGCACATTTAAAATGGTCTGGAAAACCTACTGGAACTAAAGCTGCTGATGTAAAAGTTAAAGAAACAGTAGCAGCTGCTCATGAAACATTTGCAAGCAAACACAATTAGAAAACAAGTTTTGTATATTCGTATACAAAGTTTGTTTTTTTGTTTTTACTGATATCCAACCGAAAATCCTTGTAATAATTTACTTTTCTATCTGTGCCAAGTAGGGTATGATAAAGAAAATAATGTATATTTATACTGAATATTAAATTGAGGTGAAAATATGAAGAAGAAGGATCGGCATCAATTATTACAAAATCTCATTCAAGATCATGTAATTGAAAAGCAAGAGGACTTCGTGCGTATTTTAGAGGAAAAGGGTATTGAAGTAACACAAGCTACTATTTCAAGAGATATTAAAGAACTCCAATTAGTAAAAGTTCCTGCTTTATCTGGAGGATACCGCTATAGTTTGCCGCCTGATGTTCAGTATGATACATCCAAAAAATTAGAACGCTTAATGAGAGATGCATTCGTATCTGTTGATATACAAGACTATTTTCTGCTGCTTCATACGATTCCCGGTAATGCTTTTGCTATGGGATCTTTAATTGATTTATCAAATTTTGAAGAAATTTTTGGGACGATTTCTGGCGACGATAGTGTTTTGATCATTTGTCGCTCTGCGGAGTCAGCAAAAAAATTAAAAAATCATTTTATCAGTTTAATTTAACTAAGTTTAATTATAGAAAAGCTGACAGGAGTGAAATAAAATGTTACAGGAATTGACGATTAAAAATTTTGCCATCATTCATGATTTAAGCTTAAGCTTTGAATCTGGAATGACTGTCTTGACAGGAGAAACGGGAGCCGGAAAATCAATTATTATTGATGCAGTCGGCTTATTGGCTGGCGGACGCGGGTCAAATGAATTTATCCGGTATGGCGAAAACAAATGTGTGCTGGAAGGACTTTTTACAATGGAAAGTAACCCCATCACTTATGAATTATTGAAAACATATGATATCGAAACAGAAGATGATACATTAATTATTCAACGAGATATTCACCGTAACGGTAAAAATGTTTGCCGTATTAATGGACGTTTAGTTAATATTGCTACACTGCGACTGATTGGTGAAACATTGATCGATATTCATGGACAAAATGAACACCAAGAATTGATGAATCCAGAACGTCATTTGGAAATGTTAGACCAATTTGGCGACAAAGAATTGTTAAAGATGAAAGAAGCTTATGCTGTAACTTTTGCGGCATATAAAGCTGCTAAAACAGCTTATGATAAGTGGCAAAATAGCGAACAAGAATTAGCTCAAAGGTTGGATATGCTTCAATTCCAAGTTAATGACATCGAAATGGCTGAGTTACGTGAACAAGAAGAAGAGGAGTTACTAGAAGAAAGAAATCTGTTAACTAATTTTCAAAAGATTACGTCTGTTTTAGCGGAAAGTTATGATGCTTTACAAGGAGAAGAAACCAACGGAATTGATTTAATCGGACGTGCCATGACAGAAATAAGTACAATTGAAGATATTGATACTACTTATAAACAGTTTTCTGAAAATATTGCGAATAGTTACTTTCAGCTACAAGAACTAGCCAGTGATATGTTAAGAGAATTGGATCAACTAGCTTACGATGAAGATCGATTGAATGAAATTGAAAAAAGGCTAGAATTAATTCATCAGATGAAACGAAAATATGGGGATTCTTTTGAAGAAATCAAAACTTATTATGAAAAAATCGTAGTTGAATTAGATCAATTGCAAAACCGAGAAGATCACGTTAATCAATTAGTTAAAAAATTGAGCAGCCTTTCTGAAAAATTGATTCAACAAGGAAAAGAGTTAACTAAAAAAAGACAAGCCGTGGCGAAACAATTAGAAACAGCCATCCACGATCAATTAAAAGAATTGTTTATGGAAAAAGTAATCTTTGAAGTACGCTTCTTTAATCAAGAAAAAGAAAGCGATGCAGCCCATGCTCACGAAATTGGTTTTGATCAAGTTGAATTTTATATTGCTGCTAATTTAGGAGAACCACTTAAAGCACTTGTGAAAGTAGCATCTGGAGGCGAATTATCTAGAATGATGCTGGCTATGAAAACTATATTCTCAAAAACACAAGGGTTGACTAGTATTATTTTTGATGAAGTAGACACCGGAGTGAGCGGTCGTGTAGCTCAAGCCATTGCTAATAAAATTTATATGGTGGCCATGCATTCACAAGTTTTATGTATCACTCATTTACCACAAGTTGCCGCTATGGCCGATCATCACCTATTTATTTCTAAAACAGAAGTGGATGAACGAACTGAAACACATGTTGAACCTTTGGAAGAAGAGGAGAAAGTAGAAGAAGTTGCCCGCATGTTAGCCGGTACAGAAATTACGAAGCTGACATTAGAACATGCAAAAGAGCTGCGAGAACTAGCTAAAACACAAAAGAGCAAACAACTGATATAATTAAACGGTTCTTTATCGAATTGTGTTGGTCATGCTTAATAATGAAATTTCCTCCGGAATTTACGCGTCTGCTTGCAAGAGCCATGGGAACGACTGGAGCCTTACATGTCTCCAGCCTTTCAAGCCTTGTCATGGCTGTTGCTGCTTTAGCAGTTTTACAGACATGATACACTTGGGCGTATGCCCACAGTTCTTCGTTTTTTAAGAATCCTTTACACGGCTGCAAGGAGCCGCTATTCCTCCGAAAATTTCAAGTTGTGGAATAGACTCATTCTTCTTACCAACACTAAAAATAATAGAACCATTAAAAAACTTCATTACTCACTAAGTGAGCAATGAAGTTTATTTTTTTAAGAAGCTAATAATGTATAAATCACAGAAATAAATCCGGAACCTAGCATAGAAACTAACATGACCCAAACAAAAACTTTGGTCCATTTTTTAGTTGCCGAAATCTGTTTAGTATCTTTTTTATTCGCCATGAGGTGATTCGCCTACTTTCATTGCGTATATTTCCTCTATTTTACCCTGAATAAGGACGTAATATCAAGTGGTTTTTAAAAATAATTGTGTTTTTTCAAAACCCAAGTGGTAAAGATACTGACCACGACAATCAAGAACATCATAATCCAAAAAGCTCCAGGTGTATCGTCAATAGGTAAATTAACATTCATCCCCCAAAGCCCCCCAATAATGGTAGGTATAGTTAAAACGATGGTAATAGAAGTCAAAAATTTCATAATATTATTTAAATTATTAGAAATAACGGAAGAAAAAACAGCACTGATTTGCGTCAATAGTTGGTTGGTTTCTTTGATCATTACTTCAGCTTGTCGGTTTTCGACAATCACATCATGCAGCAAACTACGATTTTCAGGATGCTGTGTAAAGACTTCAATTTCTTTTAATTCATTAAAAATAGGATGACTTGCCTCAATAGAAGAATTAAAGTAAACGAGACTTTTTTGGAGCGACATCAAAGCAAAAAGCTGTTCATTTTCGGTTGATCGTGTCAGTTGTTGTTCCATTGCTTCTGTTTTTTTGACAATTTCTTTTAAATAAAAGATATAAAGAGAAGAGATTTGCCAAGCTACTTCTAAGACAAATTGTTCCGGATTTTTTGTATTTATTGGATTATCTGTTTGATTGCGAATCATTTTATCTATGAAAAAAGGTGTTTTTTCAGCAGTCGTAATAATAGTATGTTCAGTTAGAATAATCGCCAAAGGTATGGTTATGTATTCATCATACCCTAGTTCATTTGTTTCTTTATAAGGGTAGTTAAATACAATCAAGTTAGGTTCTTTTGCCGGATCCATCCCCAACTTTTCTTGTCGAGCAACCTCATCAGGATCTTTTACACTTGTAAGAAAGTCTTTTGGGAAATGAAATTTTTTTGACAATTGTTCTATTTCTTCATCAGTCGACTTTGCCACGTGCAGCCAATCGGTTATTTGGTCTTTTTCATCTACTACTATTTTGCCGTCAGAATCAGTGTGATAAGATTGATACATGATAATCCCCCTTGAGATAGAATAAAAATCTAAGAGAAATGTAATTTATTTACTTAGATAAGCTTATCATACACTATTTTAAATAAAAGCAGGTAGTAAAAGGCAGCTAAATGAAAACATTGGGGTTAATTTACACTGTATGGAAGACTCCTTTAAATAATCAGCTATAATGCTTAAATACAATTAAAGAAGAAGTTAGGGAGCAAAACGCGACCAAGAATGCAGCTGGAATTTATAGGCGAATGGCTAATCAAAATTCTCTACAAAAATAGCCAGCAAAAGTTGAGAACTAGTTGGCTGCATTAGCTGATAAATAACTTTTCTCGGACATTCCTTCCTTTTAATTTCAGGATTTTTTTGGTAGGATAGTAAAGACAGAAGAAATATAACAAGTAACAAGAAAATCGAGTACCGAGGGGAGAGTTTACGCATGAGTAAACAACAAATTGGCGTAGTGGGCATGGCCGTAATGGGAAAAAACTTAGCTTTAAATATTGAAAGTAGAGGATATACTGTTTCGATTTTTAACCGAACTGGATCAAAAACAGAAGCAGTGGTGGCAGAACACCCAGATAAAAAATTAGTTCCTACCTATACAATTGAAGAGTTTGTTGCTTCATTAGAAAAACCGCGTCGGATTTTATTGATGGTTCAAGCTGGAAAAGGTACAGATGCAACAATTCAAGGTCTTTTACCTCACCTTGATGCTGGAGACGTATTGATTGATGGGGGAAATACTTTCTTCAAAGATACAATGCGCCGTAACGAAGAGTTAGCCGAATCTGGTATTAACTTTATTGGAACAGGAGTTTCCGGCGGAGAAGAAGGAGCTTTACTAGGACCTGCAATTATGCCAGGCGGACAAAAAGAAGCTTACGATCTAGTAGCGCCCATCTTAGAAAAAATTGCTGCCGTTGCTGAAGACGGAGAACCTTGTGTAACTTACATTGGACCTAATGGAGCCGGTCATTATGTTAAAATGGTTCATAATGGAATCGAATACGGAGATATGCAATTAATTGCTGAATCTTATGATGTATTGCGTAAAGTGGTTGGTCTATCAGTTGATGAAGTGGCAGAAGTTTTTGCTGAATGGAACAAAGGCGAGTTAGATAGCTTTTTAATTGAAATTACGGCTAATGCATTAACAAAAAAAGATCCTGAAACAGGTAAGCCAATGGTAGATATTATTTTAGACCGTGCGGGGAACAAAGGAACAGGTAAATGGACTTCACAAAGTGCATTAGACTTAGGTGTCCCTCTTCCATTGATTACGGAATCCGTTTTTGCCCGTTACATCTCTGCTTTGAAAGAAGAAAGAGTAGCCGCAAGTGAAATTTTACCAAAGCCAGCTGAGTATTCATTTGATGGAGACAAAGCGGTTTTAGTAGAAAATATTCGTAAAGCTTTGTATTTCAGCAAGATCATGAGTTATGCTCAAGGATTTGCTCAAATGCGGACAGCTAGTGAAGAATACGACTGGAATTTACAATATGGAGAAATTGCAAAGATTTTCCGCGCAGGTTGTATTATCCGTGCACGTTTCTTACAAAAAATTACAGATGCTTATGATAAAAATCCAGAACTGAAAAATTTAATGTTGGATGATTACTTTATGGACATTACAAAAAATTATCAAGATGCAGTTCGTGATGTTATTGGGATTGCTGTAAAATCAGGTGTTCCTGTTCCGACATTCTCTTCTGCAATTGCTTATTATGATTCATACCGTGCAGCTAGTTTGCCTGCTAATATCATTCAAGCACAAAGAGACTATTTTGGCGCTCACACATATGAAAGAACAGACAGAAGTGGAACTTTTCATTTTGATTGGTATGGAGACAATGGACAAGAAGAACTTTAATCGTTTGGAGACAACGATAAGATAATTGAATCACTCATTGATTAAGGAAGCTGAGGACCGATCTCAGCTCCTTTTTTTTCGAACGTTTTTCTTACTTGAAAATCAAATTGATTTAAAAAAACAAAAGGATTTTTAAAACTTCTTATTTTCATCTGTTTTATGGTAAAATTATAATGAGATGAGAATCTTATTGAGAATTTAAGAATAGCATGGTATTGTAACAAAAGCGAAGTTCGATGAAAATAGAAGAACAGGTGGGAATAGAATGAATAGAATATTAATTATTGAAGATGAAAAAAACTTGGCCCGTTTTGTTGAATTAGAATTAAAACATGAAGGGTATGAGACAGAGGTACGTTATAATGGACGCGCGGGATTGGAAGCAGCATTGAATGAAGAGGAAAAGTGGGATGTTATTTTGCTTGACTTAATGCTTCCAGAACTGAACGGAATTGATGTTTGCCGTCGTATTCGTCAAGTTAGCAGTGTACCCATTATTATGATGACTGCTAGAGACTCAGTTATCGACCGTGTTTCTGGTTTAGATCATGGAGCAGACGATTATATTGTCAAACCGTTTGCTATAGAAGAATTATTGGCGCGGATGCGTGCATTATTCCGCCGGATAGAAATTGAAAATGAACAAAATATTACCAAACAGACAACAGTAACTTACCGTGATTTAACTATTGAAAAAGAAAATCGGGTTGTTCGCCGTGGTGATGAGATCATTGAGCTGACAAAAAGAGAATATGAATTATTATTGGAATTAATGGAAAATGTCAACGTTGTATTGGCACGAGATGTTTTATTAAATAAAGTTTGGGGTTATGAAACAGAAGTAGAAACAAATGTGGTAGATGTTTATATCCGCTATTTGCGAAATAAAATTGATGTTCCGGGTGGGGAAGGCTATATCCAAACCGTTCGTGGAACAGGATACGTGATGCGTTCGTGAAATCATTTTCTTTTAAAGGAAAAGAACGAAAAAGGAAAAAACGAATTTCGTTAAAATGGAAGTGGACAATGGGAGCTGCATTAGCCATTTTCTTCACTTTCTCTATATTTTCTATCATCATTTTTATCGGCTTCCGGCAAATCTTGCTGACTCAAGAAAATGAAGATGTAAAAGAAACATTATTTGGAGTCGCCAATCGATTGAACAATGAAACTGGAAGTTTATCAAAAGAAGCAGTTTACATGGCTTTAGGCGGTATGTATACATCAACTCCTATTGAAATGGACGATGAATTCGACCAGCGTAATTTAGCCTATGGACAGCCGAGTAATTTTCAAGATACTATTTTTGCGAAAATGAACGAAGAAGGAGTAATGGTACGTGTGTACAGTCCGACTTCTCGTTTATTATTTGAGTCTAAACAGAAAGATATTCCTTTTGAAAGAACCGCTCAACCAGTGGTCGTACCGATCGATATCAATGGTGTACAAGGGTTGCAAGGGACTATGCCCATTTATTCAAAAAGAACTCAGCAGCTGATTGGCTATATTCAAGTTACAAGCGAAATGGCCAACTACTATCGAACGAACGAACGGATTTTTTTCGCTCTGGTTACTATTAATATCCTAGCGCTGGTATTCAGCAGTATCATAGGGTATATGTTGGCTGTAAATTTCTTAAAGCCCATCAAACAAATTACCAATACAATGAACGACATTCGAAAAGATACTCAATCAACTTCTCGAATCGAAGTTGCTGAAGGCAATGACGAACTGACACATTTATCGAATGTGTTTAATGATATGTTGGACAAAATGCAACAATACATTGAACAACAAAAGCAATTTGTTGAAGATGTCTCTCATGAGTTGAGAACACCTGTTGCTGTAATGGAAGGACATTTGAAATTATTAAATCGTTGGGGAAAAGATGATCCTGAAATTTTAGATGAGTCTCTTTTAGCTTCTTTGCAAGAAATTGAACGAATGAAAAGTTTAGTACAAGAAATGCTGGATCTATCAAGAGCTGAACAAGTCGAAATTCATTATAAAAATGAAAAAACAGCCATTCGGCCGCTGGTTTTGCAAACAGTTAACAATTTTAAAATGATTTATCCGGATTTTGTGTTTAATTTAGATGATGCAATTGATGGAGAAGTTTATGTACCTATCTATCGAAATCATTTAGAACAAATCCTCATTATTTTAATGGATAATGCTGTAAAATATTCTACCGACCGTCAAGAAGTTCATGTTTCTATTGCGGTAGAAAATCAAGAATTGAATATTGCGATTCAAGATTTTGGGGAAGGTATGACACAAGAAGACACAGAAAAAATCTTTAACCGATTTTATCGTGTAGATAAAGCCAGAAGTCGGCACAAAGGCGGAAATGGATTAGGATTAGCAATTGCTAGAGAACTTTTGACAGGATATAAAGGTTCTATTTCTGTAAATAGTGTTTTAGGATACGGCTCTATTTTTAGAATCAAATTACCGCTTTACCAAGAACTAAATGACCAAGAAGCCCAAGAAATAGAAAATACCGTTAAATAAGAAAAGCGGGACAAGCCCGCTTTGACTCGAAAGAAATTTAGGAAAGTAGCACTGTGAGCAAAGATCAAGCGTACCATGAGATCAGGGCTTGAACGCTAGACATTGATTGCAGAAAAACTTATAATACTCAACTCTAAAAAAAAAGATTCCTGCTTTTTTAAAAGCAGGAATCTTTTTTTATCTTCTTTGTTGTTTACCCGCATTGCGGCCATTTCTATTTTTAGAAGCAGTTTGTCTAGGCATAGAATTAGCTGTTAACGTAGGTTGTTCATTTAAAGGTTCAACAGTTTTAATGACTCGTTCTTTTTTTGGACGATCTTTCATTTCTTCTGTTATTTGTGCTTTGATTCTTGGTTTGAAGTAGAAGTTGGTAATCAAAGTTTGGAAAACTCCGAAGAATCCACCAACTAACCAATATAAACCTAATCCAGCCGGAGAAGAAATGGTAAACATCAAAATCATGATTGGATTCATATACATCATGGTTTTCATCTGTTTCTTTTGTTCAGGTGCTACACCAATCATCGAAACATAAGCTTGTACAAGATAAATCAGCCCAGCTGCAATAGCTAAAGGAATATTACGGACACCTAAACTGATACCCAAAAATGTACTATTAGCAATTTCAGGCGATAACCGAATGGCTTGGAACATGGCTGTAAAAATTGGCATTTGAATCAATAATGGCAAGCAGCCGATTCCACCGAGCATACTCATATTATTATCTTTATATAACGCCATTAAGTCTTGTTGAGCAACTGCTTTTTCTTCAGGAGTAACAGCAGCTTTTTGTTTAGCTTGAATGGCATCCATTTCAGGTTTGATAAAAGCCATTCTTTCCTGTTGTGTTAAAGATTTCTTCGATTGGCTTAAATTTAAAGGCAAGATAATGATTCGAACAATTAATGTAATGATAATAATTGCAAAACCATAGTTACCGTTAAATGTATCAGCTAACCAAATAATCAGTTGTTGTGTAGGAACAACTAAAAATTCGTAAATAAAACCTTTAGGATTACCTTGTTTATCTGTACTCATACAACCAGAAAGAAAGAGCATGACGCCTAAAAGTGATCCAGTTAAGAGAAGTTTGTTATTTTTTTTCATTGTTCACTATCCTTCATTAATGTTTTTTACCGATAACACACCAACTATACAGGATTTGTGAAGCGAATTCAATTACTTACTGAAAAATTATCTTTTGTAGGCAATGTGGCATCTTCTGTCAGATCAATATGTTCGACTTTTCCGCTTGGAGATGGCGATTTTCTTATTTCTTCAATAAAAGCATCAATTTTTTCTGGTTCGCCATTTGCTTCAATATAAACACTGCCATCGGATTCATTGCGAACTATCCCGAAGACACCCAATTGGTCGGCTACCGTCTTTGTCATGTAACGAAATCCTACTCCCTGAACACGTCCCTTTACTGTCAGTTTCACTTTTTTCATCGGTTTTCCTCCTAGTGGTTCAGATATGTTTGTTTTTTTTTTTGAAAGGCAAGTACTGTTGCATGCTCTCTTTGATTCGATTAAAATTAACCATCTCTTAGAGACCTCACTTTCTAATGGAAAGTTGGCAAAAACAGTTGAAATTTCGGTATGTTATTATCTCTATTTTATAAGTACAAAAGGAATCCGTCAAATAATTTATAGATGAGCAAAGAATCAGAGTACTGGTATTGCGTTGGGTCTAAAGATAGCATACAATTATTTTAGCTTTGTCCTTATTAAAGGAAAACAAACGGACGGAATAAAGACCATAGACGAATAGATACGCACAGAAAGGAAATAAAATGAAAACTCTAATTATTGCTGAAAAACCAAGTGTTGGCAAAGAAATCGCCAGAGTACTAGGAGCAAATCAAAAAAACAAAAATTATATTGAAGGTAAAGAAGTCATTATCACCTGGGCGCTAGGCCATTTAGTGGGATTGAAGATGCCTGAAGATTATAAACCAGAATGGGCGACGTGGAATATGGAAACTTTGCCATTGATTCCAGAAAAGATGCAAATCAAACCTTTAAAAAATACAGAACATCAACTAAAAGCAATTAAACGCTTAGCACAACGAAAAGATGTTGGCCAAGCTGTGATAGCAACAGATGCAGGACGCGAAGGAGAACTTGTAGCTCGTTGGATCCTAGAATATAGCAAGTTCAATAAACCGGTAAAACGTTTATGGATTTCGTCGCAAACAGATCAAGCTATCCGTACAGGTTTTAAACAGCTGCAGCCGAGCCAGAAATACGATGACTTATATGACGCAGCGATAGCACGTTCTGAAGCAGATTGGTTAATAGGATTGAATGTAACTAGGGCTTTGACAGTTAAATACCAAGATAGCTTATCAGCTGGACGGGTCCAAACTCCAACTTTAGCGATGGTGAGGAAACAAGAAGCAGCAATTGAAGCATTTGTACCAGAAACCTACTTTACGCTAGAGATAATTGTGGATGAGCAAGCTGCTAGCTTGGTGGAAGGAGCTCCACAAAAATTTCATGAACGAATAGAAGCAGAAAAATTAGCTGACCGCCTATCTTCGAAACCAATCTTAGTTAAAGAAGTGAAAGAGAAAATCCGCAGTTCTGCAGCTCCATTGCCCTATGATTTAACAGAACTGCAACGAGAAGCCAATCAGCGTTATCAATATTCAGCGAAAAAGACATTGAATATTATGCAAACTCTTTATGAGCGGCATAAAGTTGTTTCTTATCCCAGAACAGATTCAAAGCATCTGACAACGGATATGCAAAATACAATGAAAGATCGCTTACAAGCTATCCAGTCATTTGCCAGCTCAGAAGTAAAAGAGGTAGTGAAAAAAGGATCAAAAGTGACTCAAAAAGGCGTATTTGATAACAGTAAAGTTACTGATCACCACGGGATTATTCCAACGGAAGAACGGCCGCGACCAGAAAAAATGGATCAGGATGAATTGCGTGTTTATCGCATGATCGTAGAACGGTTTTTAGGTTTGTTTTTACCAGCTTATAAAGTGGCTCAAACAACTTATTGGTTAGCTGTTGAAGATGTAACATTTAAGTTGCAGCAAGAAGTCGTATTGGAAAATGGCTGGCGGCAAGTTGAGCCGACAAAAAGTAAAAAACAGTACAAGCAAGGCGAACAATTAAAGCAAGCGACAGTCAAGGTGAAAAAACAATTAACTAAAGCTCCCAATCGTTTAACTGAATCGGCCTTGCTTCAAAAAATGGAAAGATATGGTTTAGGGACACCGGCGACTCGGGCGGAAATCATTGAGAAATTGATCAGCAGTGAATTAATGGAGCGAAAAACTACGAAATTATCAGTTTCTCCAAAAGGGAAACAATTATTAACGTTAGTGAATCCGGCTTTGGTCACACCGGAATTGACAAGCAAATGGGAGAACTCACTGGAAAAAATAGCTTTAGGTCAACTAAAAAAAGAAGCTTTTTTGAAAGAAATAAAAAAAGAAGCCAATCGATTAGTTAAAGAAATAAAAATGAGCGAACAAACATATAAAGACCATTCGATTACCACTAAAATTTGTCCAGATTGCGGTGAATTATTAAAAGAACGCAATGGGCGAGAAGGTAAATTATTAGTTTGCAGCAGCACATCTTGTTCGTACAGACGGTTTAAAGAACCAAAAATCTCTAATCGACGTTGTGCTCAATGTCATCGGAAAATGGAGATTCATGAAGGAAAAAAAGGAAAATATTTTAAATGCAAATACTGCAATCTTTCTGAAAAAATGGGAGACAATAAAAACAAAAAAATCACTAAACACGAAACCAAGCGCTTGTTGAAAAAAGTAAATCAAGAAGCCCAAGAAGAAGTTGAAAGCCCATTGGCACTTGCTTTAAAAGCTGCTATGGAAAAACAAGGAAATTAAAAGGAAAATACAAAAGCCTTATATTTTGAAAGTTGAAATATAAGGCTTTGTGTTTGTTTAGAGAGACGATTCCGCTTTTTATTTATTTTGTGTATAATAGGAAAGAAGTGTCAAAGGAGGTTCTGTAGTTGTGGCAGCTAAAAAAAAGAGTACGACTAAAAAAAGAGAACAACAAAGTTTTTCAATTGAAATTATTGGAATACTATTTATTATTTTAAGTTTATTTGCAGCCTCTCAATTAGGATTTGTCGGTATTTTAAGTGCGAACTTATTCCGCTTTTTTGTAGGGAATACATTTATGTTTGCTGCATTATTAGTCGCTTTATACGGTGGCTATTTAATTTTTAAAGGAACAGAGCCGCCGTTTAAAAACAAACGATTGATTGGCTTGGGAATACTTTATGCAGGTATTTTATTGTTGCTGCATGCTCGCTTGTTTTCTCCCATTATTCACTCAGATTTAAATGTGATCTCAGCAACCTTGCGTTTTTTTATGACGGACATGGCTAAAAATGAAATTGTCCAGTCTTTAGGCGGCGGGCTGATTGGAGCAGTTTTATACGCAGCCAGTTATTTCCTATTCTCTCAATGGGGGACGTATTTGTTAGTTGGCATTTTTTGGTTTATCGGGTTCTTTTTTATTTTTGACTTATCTTTTAAAAAATTTATGGAGATAATACGAAGCGCAGTTAAACAGATCAGTCAATTTGTTCAATCATTCTTTGCTTCAATTTTAGCGAGGATTCGAGAACGGCAGAAACTGAAAGAAAAAAATAAAACTTCCTCAGTAATGGATAAGGAAACGAACAAGAAGACGTTAAAACCTGAAAAAAAACCATTAAAAAAAGAACATTCATCAGGACAAATAGAAAATAATGTGCTACCTGATGATGTCGAGCAGCAGCAATTAGAAATCGACAGTTATCAAAGACGGGTACAAACAGATGAACAAAATAAAAAAAGAGCAGTCGAAGAAGAGCCAGTCAATGAAAATAATTTAGATTTTGAAATTAAAATGGAAGTTGAAAATACAGATTACCAACTTCCGCCGGTTACGTTACTAGATGAAATAAAAGAGACGGACCAAACAAATGAATACACGTTGATTCAACAAAATGTAAAAAAACTAGAAGAAACTTTTGCAAGTTTTGGTGTAGATGCTAAAGTAACCAAAGCTAATTTGGGACCGGCTGTGACTAAATATGAGATTCAACCGGCTGTCGGCGTAAAAGTTAGCAAGATAGTAAGTTTAAGCGATGATTTAGCACTAGCATTAGCAGCGAAAGACATTCGAATGGAAGCTCCGATTCCGGGGAAACCGTTTATTGGAATAGAAGTTCCAAATAGTGAAGTGAGTTTAGTGGCTTTTCGTAATGTAATTGAAGGACAAGTAAAAAACAACGAAAAACTTTTAGAAGTACCTCTAGGCAGAGACATTTCAGGCAATGTGGCGATGGCTGATTTAACTAAAATGCCCCATTTATTAGTGGCGGGTTCAACAGGAAGCGGAAAATCGGTCTGTATTAATGGAATAATTACTAGTCTGTTGATGAAAGCTAAACCAAATGAAGTGAAATTAATGATGATCGATCCTAAAATGGTAGAATTGAATGTTTATAACGGTATCCCGCATTTATTGACACCTGTTGTCACAAATCCTAAGAAAGCAGCACAGGCTCTACAAAAAGTAGTTGCTGAAATGGAACAACGGTATGAACTTTTTGCTGCCAGCGGTCAGCGGAACATTACCGGGTACAATCAGTTCGTGCTAGAAAAGAACTTAGAAGAGGGTGCGAATCATCCTACACTTCCTTTTATTGTAGTCGTTGTAGATGAGTTGGCTGATTTAATGATGGTAGCAAGTAATGAAGTGGAAGATGCTATTATACGCTTGGCACAAATGGCAAGAGCAGCTGGAATCCATATGATTTTGGCTACACAACGGCCAAGTGTCGATGTCATAACTGGTATCATCAAAGCAAACGTTCCCTCACGTATTGCGTTTGCCGTTTCAAGTGGAACGGATTCACGAACGATCATTGATAGCAGCGGAGCTGAAAAACTTCTTGGAAGAGGAGATATGCTTTACTTGCCAATGGGAGAAAACAAACCGGTTCGTGTTCAAGGAGCGTTTATTTCAGACGATGAAGTAGAACGTGTCGTTTCATATGTTACAGGTCAACAGGGAGCCAACTACGTAGAGGAAATGATGCCTGTTGATGAACCGGAATCTGTCAGTGGAGAAGTCCAAGACGAAGTATACGATGAAGCTGTCCAAATGATTGTGGAAATGCAGACAGCCAGTATTTCTTTATTGCAAAGACGTTTTAGAATTGGATACAACCGAGCTGCTCGTTTGATTGACGAGATGGAGATGCGGGGGATAATAGGACCTTCAGAAGGAAGCAAGCCAAGAAAAGTAAACATTACAGAAGTACCTGGTAATCCTGAAGAAGAAAATGCAGGAATTTAAATAAAGTAAAAGGAAAGAGTGAGGAGAGATGAGACAAATGCTTATCTCTTTTTGCTTATTGTCACAGTTGTTATCTGAGATTTACAAAAAAAATCGGACTCGGATTTATTAGGAATGCATCAGCTTCAGCTCTAAATGTTGTTTGCCCTATTCCTGTTTTAACAAGTTTTTTTATCTTAGATGAGAAGGAGATTAAAAAGTGAACAATTTTTGAGTAAAACGTTTGCAATCATCGTTTTGTTGTTTATTTTATAGATTAAAGATGGTACTATACTTATTGAGGGTGAATGAATGGTAATTTATTCGCACTAAAAAAATGTTGGGGGTTTTTTTAATGAAAAAACGCAATTTTATGAGTCTTTTAGCTTTAGGATTAGTTTCAGGTGCGACGTTAGCAGCCTGTGGATCAAATGATTCAGATACAGCTTCTTCAGATTCTGCAAAAAAATCAGGTGACGATTTTTCTGTCATGATGGTCACTGACGTAGGTGGAGTAGATGATAAATCTTTTAACCAATCTGCATGGGAAGGTATGCAAGAATGGGGTAAAGATAACGGTAAAAAAGAAGGCGCAGAAGGGTATACTTATATACAATCAAATGAAGACTCAGATTTTGTAACCAATTTAAATAGTGGAGTAAATGCTGATTTTGACTTGATTTTTGGTATCGGTTATAAATTAAAAGAAGCCATGACAGATGTGGCAGAACAAAACGAAGATCAACATTTTGTTATTATTGATGATGTTATAGATGCTCCAAACGTTGAATCTGTTTTGTTCAAAGACCATGAAGCAGCTTTCTTAGCAGGTGTAGCTGCAGCAGAATCAACAGAAACAGGTAAAATCGGATTTATCGGCGGACAAGAAAGTGATGTTATCTCACGTTTTGAAGCTGGTTTTGTTGCCGGCGTTAAAGAAGTTGATCCATCTATCGATGTAAAAGTGGAATATGTGGGTTCTTTCGGAGATGCAGCACGTGGAAAACAATTAGCAGCGGCAATGTACAGCAGCGGCATCGATATTATTTATCAAGCAGCTGGTGATTCAGGTAATGGCGTGTTCTCAGAGGCTAAAGACCGTATGAAAGCTGATTCTTCTAAAAAAATATGGGTAATCGGTGTAGACCGCGACCAAGAAGCTGAAGGTAAATATGATTCAGGTAACTTGACTTTAACTTCTACGCTTAAAGGTGTAGGCGCAGCAGTGAAAGATATTTCGAATGATGCAATGGCTGGAAACTTTACTGGTGGAGAAACAACAAACTTTGGTTTAGCTGAAGGCGGCGTTGATATAACAGACGGCAACTTAACAGACGAAGTTAAAAAGACAGTAGCAGATTACAAAGAAAAAATCATCAATGGCGACATTGAAGTACCTCAAACTCCAGAAAAATAAGAAATTAGTAAGACGAAGTTGAATGTCGACAAAAAGGCCGGGTATTTATTCCGGCCTTTTCATCTCTTATCGTTTTTTATAAAACACTAAAATATTTCTTGCACTGTACCATATTGAGGAGCAGCTTAAAAAATGAAAAAAGTGAAAGCGCTGGATTTACGATTAGAATAAAAAGAAAATTCTCTGTAGCTCCTTGTTAGTAAATAACGTATAATGGATAATGAATTCAAGCAGGTGAAAAGGAGTGAGTCTATCGTGTCGGAAACGGATTTCGTCATAGAAATGAAAGGTATTACCAAGGAATTTGGTACCTTTAAAGCGAACGATAATATCAATTTGCAGCTAAAAAAAGGTGAAATTCATGCGCTGTTAGGTGAAAATGGAGCAGGGAAATCTACTTTGATGAACATTTTATCAGGACTTTTAGAGCCGACTTCAGGAAAAATCCTGATGAATGGAAAAGAAGTGACGATTCATTCTCCAGGTGTGGCTAATAAACTGGGAATCGGAATGGTTCATCAACATTTTATGCTGGTAAAAAAGTTCACGGTAACTGAAAATATCATTTTAGGCAGTGAACCAAATACAGCTGGTTTTTTGGATAAAAAAACAGCAAAACAAGCAATAAAAGATTTATCGGAAAAATATGGATTATTAGTAGACCCAGCTGCAAAAGTAGAATCTATCTCAGTTGGAATGGAGCAACGGGTAGAAATTCTTAAAACGTTATATCGTGGAGCAGAAATCTTGATTTTTGATGAGCCTACCGCTGTATTGACTCCTCAAGAAATCAAAGAATTGATGCAAATTATGAAGGCTCTTACGCATGAAGGAAAATCAATTATTTTAATTACACATAAACTGGATGAAATTAAGCAAGTGGCTAATCGGTGTACTGTTATTCGTCGCGGACAAAGTATTGATACAGTAGATGTATCTGCTACTTCTCAACAAGAACTAGCAGATATGATGGTAGGGCGTTCAGTTTCCTTTAAAACCGAAAAAAAAGAAGCGCAGCCTAAAGAAGTTGTTCTTTCTGTTCAAGATATCACAGTCAAAGAAGATCGCGGGTTAGAAGCTGTTAAGAAACTGAGTTTAGAAGTACATGCAGGTGAAGTGCTGGGAATTGCTGGAATAGATGGAAATGGACAAAGCGAGTTGATCCAAGCTATCACAGGATTGGCTAAAGTAGAGAGTGGAAAAATTAGTTTGAATGGAAAAGAAATTCAAAATAATCCGCCACGTAAAATCACTGAAAATGGCTTAGGACATATTCCGGAAGACCGACATAAATATGGGTTGATCCTACCTATGAGTTTAGAAGAAAATATTGCATTGCAAACGTACTATCAAAAACCACTGAGCAAGAACGGTTTCTTGAATCCTAAAGCCATCAAAAATTATGCGAAAAAATTGATTGGAGAATTTGATGTACGGACACAAAGTGAAATGGTACCTGCCAGTGCATTGTCAGGCGGAAATCAACAAAAAGCCATCATTGCCAGAGAAATCGATCGTAATCCTTCTTTATTGATTGCAGCTCAGCCTACACGTGGGTTAGATGTGGGTGCGATTGAATACATTCACAAACGTTTAATCGAACAACGAGATAAAGGGAAAGCCGTTTTACTGATGAGCTTTGAATTAGATGAAATCTTAAATGTCTCTGATCGCATTGCTGTTATGTATGATGGACAGATTGTCGCGTTCGTGAAACCAAGAGAAACAACTCAACAAGAACTTGGGTTGCTGATGGCAGGATCGTCCCTTGAAAAAGCGAGAGCTGCTACTGATCAAGAAGGCGGAAAGGAGCGGGCTCATGTTAAGTAATAAAGGCAAGTGGAATAATATATTAGTTCCAATATTTTCTGTTGTTTTAGGATTATTATTGGGCGCATTGATCATGTTAGTATTTGGTTATGACCCAATTGCTGGCTATCAATCAATGATCAAGGGATCATTTGGTAATTCATTTTATATCGGAGAAACATTAAGACAAGCAACACCGCTTATTTTTACTGCTCTTGGTTTTTCAGTAGCTTATACAGCCGGCTTCTTTAATATCGGAGTTGCCGGACAAGCACTCTTAGGCTGGTTGTGTTCAGTTTGGTTCGCACTGTCATTTCCGGAAATGCCAGGTATGATATTATTAACCTTAAGCGTGATAGTGGGAGCTGCCGCTGGGGCAATATGGGCTGGAATTGCTGGATTTTTACGAGCTTATTTTAATACCAGTGAAGTAATTGTAACGATCATGTTAAACTATACAGCACTGTATACTACAAATTATTTAATTCGGAATGTGTTGACCGATGCATCAGATTCGACTGCGCGTATTCCCAAAGAAGCAAGTTTGCGTTGGCAATGGTTATCGGACTTAACGAGTCATTCAACTTTACATGCTGGAATATTTTTGGCTTTGATCATGGCGTTAATCGTTTGGATCTTGATGAAAAAGACAACCAGTGGTTTTGAGATTCGTGCAGTAGGGTTAAATCCATACGCTTCTAAATATGCCGGAATGAGTACAAAACGCAATATTATAATTTCTATGCTGATTAGTGGAGCGCTTGCCGGATTAGGCGGAGCAATGGAAGGAATGGGAACTTTTCAAAACATCTTCGTCCAAGGAGCGATGCCGACAATTGGGTTTGATGGGATGGCCGTTGCGTTACTTGGATTAGGCAGTCCAGTTGGTATTTTATTCTCTGCTTTATTATTCGGTGCTTTAAAAATCGGTGGAAACAGCATGCCATTAATGGCAGGAGTACCTACAGAAGTTGTTGATATTGTTATTGCTTCGATTATTTTCTTTGTAGGGGCTAATTACTTGATTCGTTTCTTTATCGATAAACGGGCTAGAGTAAATAAAGGAGGAGTAAAATAAGATGGATACTATAAGTGTGTTGCAACTTATCTTTTCTTCAGCGTTAGTTTATTCGGCTCCTCTTATTTTAACAGCACTCGGTGGTACATTTTCTGAGCGCAGTGGAATCGTTAACGTAGGACTTGAAGGAATCATGGTTATGGGAGCATTTGGCTCGATTGTGTTTAATCTGTCCTTTGCGGGTCAATTTGGCAATTGGACGCCATGGATAGGAGTAATCGTAGGCGGTTTGATAGGTATTCTCTTTTCATTGATTCATGCCGTTGCGACCATCAATTTACGAGCAGATCATATTATTTCAGGAACAGTTATTAATTTAATGGCGCCTGCTCTGGCTGTCTTTTTAACTCGTGTATTATACGATGGCCGTGGTCAAACAGATATTATTTCTAAAAATTTCGGAAAAGCTAATATTCCGTTATTGGAAAAAATACCCGTTATTGGCGATATTTTCTTTAAAGGCACTTCAGCACCAGCTTTTGTAGGAATTCTTATTGCCGTGTTATGTTGGTTTGTTTTATTCAAGACTCGTTTTGGATTGCGGTTAAGATCAGTTGGGGAACACCCGCAAGCCGCAGATACTTTAGGCATTAATGTGTACATGACCAAGTATGCTGGTGTATTGTTATCGGGTCTCTTGGGTGGAATGGGAGGAGCTATTCAAGCTCAAGCTATCTCATTGAACTTTTCAAGCTCAACTATTGCGGGACAAGGATTTATCGCAATGGCAGCTATGATTTTTGGTAAATGGAATCCACTAGGTGCAATGGGTGCAGCGATCTTCTTCGGATTTGCACAAAGTTTAGGTGTAATTGGCAACTATATCCCATTTATCCAAGATGTACCAAGTGTCTGGCTGCAAATCGCTCCTTATTTGATCACGATTATCGTATTGGTAGGAGTTATCGGTAAATCAGAAGGACCTGCAGCAAATGGTAAGACTTATATCAAATCAAAATAAAAGAGTGTAAAAAACAATTGGGAGAGAAATCTCTTGATTGTTTTTTTGTAGTGAATTCAATACTTCACTTTTTTAAGATTTTCATCTATGATTAAGGAATAGATTGTTTTTTATAATGAGGAGGAAAAAGAATGTCCATCCAATTAACCGAAGGCGTTAATTTGCATGTTTTACCAAGCAAAAAATATAAAACGGTAAGAATAGTTGCAAAGTTTTGTGCCCCTTTAAATAAAAAAAATATCACTAAAAGAGCGTTAATATCTAGCTTAATTGAAACGAATAGTAAAAAATACCCAACACAAACAGCTTTAAGAAGCGAATTGTCTCATCTTTACGGTGCTAGTTTTGGTACTGCAGTTAGTAAAAAAGGCACTTTTCATATTCTGACAGTTTCTTTAAATGTAGTGAACGAAAAATATTTGACTATGGGAGATTCTGTTTTATCTGAGGCAATTGCTTTCTTGAAAGAAGTTATTTTTCACCCAAATGTCTTAAATGGACATTTTGACGAAGAAACATTTGAACGAGAAAAAGAAAATATGGTGAATTATTATGATTCTATAGCAGATGATAAACAATCTTATGCTAGTTTAGAACTACAGAAACTTTTCTTTGAAGATAAAGGGCAACAAACTCCGAGTATTGGAACAAAACAAGATTTAGCAGATCTCACAGCTACTTCATTGTATGAGTATTATCAAGAAATGCTCTTAAATGATCAAGTCGATTTATATGTTTTAGGCGATGTAAACGAGAATGAAATAGCTGAAAAATTCAAAGAGTTTCCTTTTAAAGTAAGAAAAAAACTAGCACAAACAGCTTTTTATAGCGAGCCTCCAATTGAAGAAGTCATTTTAAAAACAGAACGGCAAGAAATTACTCAAGCTAAGTTTAATTTAGGTTATGGGACAGATGTTTTTTACCACCAAGCTAACTACTATGCTGGACAGGTGTTTAATGGCTTATTTGGCGGCTTTCCTCATTCTAAATTATTTACAAATGTAAGAGAAAAAGAAAGTTTAGCTTATTATGCCTCTAGTTCTTTAGATACATTTAGAGGAATGCTGATCGTACAAACGGGTATTGACAGTCAAAAAATGGAACAAGTAAAAGAAATCGTTACGCTGCAGTTAAAAGAAATTCAATCCGGCAATTTTACGGATGAAGCTATAAATCAAACAAAAGAAATGCTGAAAAATCAATTGCTGCAATCAGAAGATAATTCTGGAGCAATCATTGAACGCATATATGCTAATCAATTGGCTAAGGGAGAAGTAATAAGTTTGGAAGATTGGTTGGCTAATATTGATAAAGTAACAAAAGAGGATATTATAGATGTTGCCAATCATGTGAAATTAAAAGCTGCGTTTTTCTTATCGGGGGAGGTTAAGTAATGGAGAAAAAAAATTATGAGCAATTAGATGAAACCTTATATACAGAAACATTATCGAATGGATTATCGGTTACTTTACTGCCTAAAAATGGATTTCATAAAACATATGGATTATTCACTACTAAATACGGTTCAATAGACAATCAATTTGTTCCGCTTGGAAAAAAAGAAATGATTCGGGTTCCAGATGGGATTGCCCATTTTTTAGAACATAAAATGTTTGAAAAAGAAGATGGGGATATTTTTAATATCTTTGGAAAACTCGGAGCATCAGCAAATGCTTTTACTAGTTTTACGCAAACAAGTTATTTGTTTTCGAGTACAAGCAATGTGCTGGAAAATCTAGAAACATTATTAGATTTTGTTCAAGAACCTTATTTTACTGAAGAAACAGTCAATAAAGAGAAAGGAATCATTGCTCAAGAGATACAGATGTATGAAGATGAACCAGACTGGCGTTTATTTTTTGGTATTCTTGGCAATCTGTATCCTAAACACCCTTTGCACATTGATATTGCAGGAACAGTGGACAGTATTATGGATATTACCGCTGATTTGTTATATGAAAGTTATGAAACATTTTACCATCCAAGCAATATGAATTTGTTTGTTGTGGGAAAAATGGACCCAGAAGAAATGATGCAATGGATCCGAGATAACCAGGCCAAAAAAGAATTTCCGACGGCTGTTGAAATCAAACGCCATTTTCCAGAAGAAACAGTGTCAGATATCAAACCGTTTGATTCTATTGAAATGCCAGTTCAACGTGCAAAAAGTATGATTGGCATTAAAGGTATTGGACCAGTACCAAAAGGAAAAGCCGCTTTGGAATATAAAACAGCTATGGATTTATTGTTGACGTTATTGGTGGGACCGACATCTGATAATTATTTAAAGTTATATGACAAAGGAATTATTGATGATAGTTTTTCATATGATTTTAGTTTGGATCGCACTTTTCATTTTGCAGATATCGGTGGCGATGCTAAAGATCCTGCAGCATTCAGTACAGTTATAAAAGAGATTTTGTTAACAGCAAAGGAAAGTCCTGAATTAACTGAAGAGAAGTTAACCTTAGTGAAAAAAAGAATGATTGGACAAGTGCTGCAATCGCTAAACTCGCTAGAATATATTGCTAATCAATACAGTCAACAAGCTTATGGCGAAGCGACTTTATTTGACGTAGTGCCTATTATTGAAGGCATAACATTGAACCAATTAAAGGTATTAGCAGAAGAGTTTATGCAAGAAAAACACATAAGTGTCTTTCACATTTTACCTAAGGGAGACGGCGAAGCATGAAAGCAGCATTAATAATGGGAGCAAGCGGTGATATAGGCAAAGGAATTGCTGAAGAATTGGCCGCAAGCGGCTGGTCGTTGTATTTGCATTACCATACGGATTACCAAAGTGTGGAAAGACAATTGCAAACCTACCGTGCTGCTTATCCGCAACAAGATTTTTTTGGGCTGCATTTAGATATGACAGTTGAAGCGGGAATTCCAGAATTTATTAGAAATATTTTTCAATTGGATGCGATTATTTTCTCCAGTGGTTTTACAACTTTCCAATTACTTACAGAAGTGACTTCAGAAACAATGGATAAAATGTGGGCTGTTCACGTAAAAACGCCTGTCTTATTGATTCAAAAGCTTCAATCAAAACTGGCTCACTCTCCTAATGGCCGAATTGTTTTTATCAGCTCGATTTATGGAGAAACGGGAAGTTCTATGGAAGTTTTTTATAGTACGACCAAAGGAGCGCAATTGGCATTTGTTAAAGCCTATAGTAAAGAAGTAGCAAGTCTAGGGATCACAGTTAATGCAATTTCTCCCGGGGCTATCGAGACGAAAATGAATGGAGCATTTACAGAATTAGAATTAACGGGATTAAAAGAAGAAATTCCTGTTGGACGAATGGGGACCATTTCAGAAATCAGTTTTTGGGTGCACCAATTATTAGAATCAAGAAGTGCTTATTTGACTGGTCAATCTATTATTGTGAGCGGCGGCTGGTTAAAATAAACGGTTTAGTTAACTAAAAAATATTTTTACCAGGTCTCTTAAAAAAAACAGGATAAGTAAAAAGAGATGTTTCAACGTGTTTTGGTGTGTTATAATCATAATGATATGAGGTTTTTATGCTCTCTAAACAAGATAACAGGTAGGTGAAACTAACATGAACGAAATTGGCGAAAAATTGCAAGAAGCTAGAAAAGCCAAAGGATATACTTTAGATGATTTACAACAAATGACGAAAATACAAAAACGTTACTTAATAGCTATTGAAGAAGGCAATTACAATGTTATGCCGGGTAAATTTTATGCACGGGCGTTTATTAAACAGTATGCTGATACAGTTGGTTTAAATGGTGACCAATTATTGGAAGAATATACAGATACTGTCCCTCATACACATGATGAAGAGTATGTGGAAAAAGTATCCAGCAGCCAAACGCGTTCTGGAAATAAGACGGGCAACGAATTACTGACAAAAGTTCGGGACTACCTACCGACATTGATTATTTTGCTGGTTGTTATCGTAATCGCTGTAGCAATTTATTTTGCCTTTATCAAAACAAATCAAGCAACAACGGAAAGCATGATCACAAAAAGTACAGAAAGTGTGGTTGTTTCAAGTGCAGTTTCTGAGCCAGAAAAAACAAGTGAATCTGAATCTAAAGAATCTGCTGCTTCTGAAGAAAAAGAAGAGAAGCAGACTGTCTCTGTTGTTTCATCAACAGGCTCGCAAACAACTTATGCTGTTGAAGGAGCAACAACTAACAATGTCATTACTTTGAATGCAGAAGGCGGCGACAGCTGGGTAAGTGTCGAGGCAGATGGAGTTATGCTTGATCAAGTTTTATTAACAAATGGAGATGCAATGAATGCTGATATACCCGCTGATACTGAACAGGTAAATATCGTGGTTGGAAATGCGGCTGTCACTGTAGTGAAATTAAACGATAAAAAAGTAGATTATGCTCCTGAAGCAGCTAATGCTGTGACGCAAAAAATCGAGTTTCAATTTAAAAAGACAGGATAAAAAAATAAAGATAAGCAAATAGACATTAGCAGGTGAAAAAAAGTTATTTTTATTTTCATTCATGTTGAAAAAGGAAGTAGGCGAAGTTTTGAATTTACCGAATAAACTGACAGTTATACGAATTATTATGATCCCATTATTTGTTATTGTAGCTCTGATGCCATTAAACTGGGGCGTTTGGCACATGTGGGGTTCTTCTATTGAACTTACTCAATTAGTAGCGGCTATTATTTTTGCATTAGCTAGTTTAACCGACTGGTTAGATGGACAAATTGCACGCTCTAGAGGATTGGTGACTAACTTTGGAAAATTTGCTGATCCATTAGCAGATAAAATGTTGGTTATGACCGCTTTGATCGTATTGGTCGGACAAGGACTTGCTCCTTCATGGGTTGTGGCCATTATTGTCTGCCGGGAATTGGCTGTAACAGGATTACGCCTATTATTAGTTGAACAAGGCGGAACGGTATTAGCAGCAGCTTGGCCTGGAAAAATAAAAACCATGACACAGATGCTAGCTATCATTTTTTTGCTGATAGATAATTTCCCGTTTGCTGGATTGGGTATTCCAATGGCTAATATAATGTTATACATTTGTTTATTTTTTACTATTTATTCAGGAATTGATTATTTCGTTAAAAACAGCAGTGTTTTTAAAGGGTCAATGTAATAGAATACAAGAGAGGAATGATTCGAAAAGGAATCATTCCTTTTTTTATTAGTTGAAGTTGTCTTATGTTAAAATAGAAAATGTAACTTACTTTACCCAAATAGCAGTTTTTGTATAGGAGATAAAAAAAGAAAAAACGGTAAACGAACGTATATTAACTAAGAACGAGGTGAAAAAAGATGGACGCTGAAATTATAGCAGTTGGAACAGAACTATTACTGGGACAAATAGTCAATACAAATGCAGCTTTTCTATCACAAGAACTGGCGACTCTAGGAATCAATGTTTACCATCACGTTGTAGTAGGAGATAATGCCAAAAGATTAAAAGAAACGATAGAGTATGCAGAACAAAGAAGCGATTTAATTATTTTAATAGGTGGGTTAGGCCCAACTAAAGATGATTTAACTAAGCAGGTCTTGGCAGAACACTTAGGAAAGGACTTAGTAGTAGATCCTGCAACTATGAAGAACATTATTGATTTCTACGAGCGTTCGAAAAGGCCAATGACACAAAACAATCAATTGCAGGCACTGGTTATCGAAGGCTCAACTGTTTTAAAAAATGCGAATGGATTAGCGGCGGGAATGTTTTTTAAACAAAACGAACAGTTTTATTTGCTGTTTCCCGGACCGCCTCATGAGTTAAAAAAGATGTTTAGGCAAGAAGCCGAGCCTTTATTATTGGCTTATACAAACCAAGAAAATGCACTTGTTTCAAGAGTGCTGCGTTTTTTTGGAATTGGAGAATCACAGTTAGCTGCTCAATTAGATGATTTAATCGTAAACCAAATAAATCCAACAGTAGCTTCTTATGCTGGTAAGTATGAAGTGAGCATACGTTTAACGGCTAGTGGAGGTACTGAGAAAGAGTGCCGCTCTCTTTTGGATAATATGGAGGCCGAAATCAAAAAACGTGTTGGAAGCTTTTTATATGGCTATGGCGATGATACGCGTTTAGTTGAAGTGGTAAGTCGTTTATTAATAGAGAAAAAATTGACGCTAACCGCTGCCGAAAGTTTAACAGGTGGAGCTTTCCAAAGTATGTTGGCCTCAGTAGCAGGAGCATCTGATTATTTTGAAGGTGGTTTAGTGACATACAGCAACCGGATAAAAAAAGAAACTCTCGGTATCTCGCAAGAAGTCATTGACACATATGGAGTAGTTAGCTGCCAGTGCGCTATTGAGATGGCACGAGGGGTTAAAGAAAAATTTGGAACAGATATAGGCATTTCATTCACGGGTGTAGCTGGTCCATCAAAACTAGAAGGTCAACAACCAGGAACTGTCTGGATCGGCTTGGCACCTAAAGATAGGGCTCCGTATGCCACCTGTTTTCATTTTGGGAAAGACCGAAACAACAATCGGGAAAGAGCTGTTTTATCCGGTTTAGATTTAATCCGACGTGAACTAATAGAGATACCTGTTGAAGGAGAAAAATCAAAAAACGGGTAAAAAATAAACCGAATGTTTGTTCGCTTTTTTCTTGCTTTTTCACCAAAAAACAAGTATGATAGAACCTGTGATACTAATAAAATTAAACTTAAACAATTCAGTTAATCGAAGATATTCGAGGAGGATATAAGAATGGCAGAAGATCGTAAACAAGCATTAGATTTAGCGTTGAAAAAAATTGAAAAAAACTTTGGTAAAGGTTCTGTTATGAAATTAGGAGAAAAGGTAGACACTCGTATTTCTACTATTCCAAGTGGTTCTTTAGCATTAGATGTAGCTTTAGGAGTAGGTGGTTTTCCTAGAGGAAGAATCATTGAAGTGTATGGACCAGAAAGCTCAGGTAAAACAACTGTTTCCTTGCATGCTGTAGCAGAAGTTCAAAAACAAGGCGGTATTGCAGCATTTATCGATGCAGAAAATGCGTTGGATCCTAAATACGCAGCTGCTTTAGGAGTGGATATTGACGAACTTCTTTTGTCTCAACCAGATACTGGTGAACAAGGACTAGAAATTGCAGATGCGCTAGTCTCAAGTGGAGCTGTTGATATTGTCGTAATTGATTCAGTAGCAGCTTTAGTACCGCGTGCAGAAATTGAAGGTGAAATGGGAGACAGCCATGTTGGCTTACAAGCCCGTTTAATGTCACAAGCATTGCGCAAATTATCTGGTTCTATCAGTAAAACAAAAACTATTGCTTTGTTTATTAACCAAATTCGTGAAAAAGTGGGTGTAATGTTTGGAAATCCTGAAATTACACCGGGCGGCCGTGCGTTGAAATTTTATGCGACTGTTCGTTTAGAAGTAAGACGGGCTGAACAAATCAAACAAGGTACAGATATTATGGGAAACCGTACAAAAATCAAAGTCGTAAAAAACAAAGTAGCGCCGCCTTTCAGAGTGGCTGAAGTGGATATTATGTACGGCGAAGGAATTTCACAAGTCGGCGAATTAGTAGATATGGGGTCAGAAAAAGACATCATTGATAAGTCGGGTGCCTGGTATTCTTATGAAGGCGAGCGTATTGGTCAAGGACGCGAAAATGCTAAAAAATACTTTATAGATCATCCTGAAATGCGAGCTGAAATCGAGAAAAAAGTTCGGGCAGCTTATGGTATTGGAGAACCAGTGGAAGAGCCGAAAAATTCTGAGAAGAAGAAAACTGAAGAAAAGAAAACAGAAATACCATTGGTTGAAAAAAATAAATAAATGTTAAAAAATAACAGATGCAAAAAGTCAAAGAGCCAAAACAAGTTCAACTGTTTTGACTCTTTTTTCTGCAGCTAATCGAGAATAAGTGCGGCTCTAGTCAGAAGACTGGTAAAAAAATAAAAAAATTTAAAAAATAAAAAGAGCGCTTTATGAAGCGGGCCATGCCATTTATGAAATGAAAATAGCTGAAAGAGCATCAAAAGTTATTATTAAGTTGACATGTCTTGTACAGACAATTAAAATTAAGTTATCTATTACTTTATCTTAGATAACAAGTAGGTTTTTATTGGTAAAAAATTATACAGTTCTACCAGATAATTGGTAAATAGTAAATGACAAATTAAATAGAAGATACGGAGGTGGAAGAATGAATTTTAACAGTATAGCCTTCGCTATCGTTACTTTAATTGTCGGTCTTTTTGTAGGATATGCCATCCGCAAATCAAAACATGAAAAAGAATTGGCTGGTGCTAGAAACACTGCAACTGGAATATTGGATGAAGCGCAAAGAGAAGCAGAAACCATGAAAAAGGAAGCGATGTTAGAAGCGAGGGATGAAAACTACAAATATAGAACTGAAATTGAAGCTGAGCTGAAAGAAAGAAGAAATGAGATTCTAAGACAAGAAAACCGGTTAGTACAGCGAGAAGATAATATTGACCGTAAAAATGACGTCTTAGAAAAACGTGAGCGGACACTTGAAGCAAAAGAAGAAAAATTAGGTTCAAGACAGCAATTATTGGACGATTTAGAGAAGAAAGCAAGAAATCTAGTTGAACAACAAGAAGCAGAATTAGAACATGTAGCTGCACTTTCACGTGAAGACGCGAAAAGTATTATTATCCACGAAACAGAAGAAGAGCTTTCACATGAGCTTGCTGTAATGGTTAAACATTCAGAAGAAAAAGCTAAAGAAGAAGGTGAGCGCCGTGCGCGGAATTTAATTGCTTTAGCAATTCAAAGAAGTGCAGCAGATCAAGTCTCTGAATCAACTGTATCTGTAGTAGCTTTACCGAATGATGAAATGAAAGGCCGGATCATTGGAAGAGAAGGCCGCAATATTCGTGCTTTAGAAACACTGACCGGAATTGATCTGATTATTGATGATACACCGGAAGCTGTGATTTTAAGTGGGTTTGATCCTATCCGTCGTGAAATTGCTCGGATGACACTTGAAAAATTGATTCAAGATGGGCGAATTCATCCTGCTCGTATTGAAGAAATGGTTGAAAAATCACGTAAAGAAATGGACGAACGAATACGCGAAATAGGTGAACAAGCAACCTTTGAAGTAGGAGTCCATTCGATTCACCCAGATATCATTAAAATTTTGGGACGGTTGCGTTTCAGAACAAGTTATGGTCAAAATGTGTTGCAACATTCAATAGAAGTTGCAAAATTAGCTGGAGTACTGGCTGCTGAATTAGGCGAAGATGTTGTATTAGCTAAACGAGCAGGACTGCTGCATGATATTGGTAAAGCTTTAGACCACGAAGTAGAAGGCTCTCATGTAGAAATTGGCGCAGAAATCGCTATGCGTTATAAAGAAAATGCGACCGTTATAAATGCAATTGCCTCTCATCATGGAGACATAGAAGCTACATCAGTCATATCTGTTTTAGTAGCAGCTGCTGATGCCTTGTCTGCTGCAAGACCAGGGGCAAGAAGTGAATCACTTGAAAATTATATTCATCGTCTTGAAAAATTAGAAAGCATCTCCAACAGTTTTGAAGGTGTGGAACAAAGTTATGCTATCCAAGCGGGACGCGAAATCAGAATTATGGTTAAACCGGATAAAGTAGATGATTTAGAAGCGGTCACTTTAGCACGAGATGTGCGTAATTTAATTGAAAATGAATTAGATTATCCAGGCCATATTAAAGTAACGGTTATTCGTGAAACACGTGCAATTGAATACGCAAAATAACGTGAAGTAAAAAAGCGGAACAAATGATTATCATTTGTTCCGTATTTTTTTACGCTGCTTTTCTTTATACCCGTTTATTGTTAAAATAAAGTGAAAGCAACTATTTAGAGAAGAGGCAACAAAAAATGAAATTATTATTTATCGGAGATGTCGTTGGATCAATGGGAAGAGAAATGGTCCATGATCATTTGCAAAAATTAAAACAAAAATATAAACCGCAAGTAACGATCTTAAATGGTGAAAATGCAGCAGCTGGGCGCGGCATTACAGAAAAAATTTATAAAACCTTTTTGCAAGATGGAGTCGATGTGGTAACGATGGGAAATCACACATGGGATAATCGTGAAATTTTTGAGTTTATTGGAGACGCTAAAAAAATGATACGACCAGCTAATTATCCGGAAGGTACTCCTGGCAAAGGATTGGCATTTATTAAAGTCAATCAATTGGAGTTGGCGGTTATCAATTTACATGGCCGGACATTTATGTCGGATGTTGACGATCCTTTTAGAAAAGCAGATGAGTTACTTGAAGAGGTCAGTCAACGGACTCCTTTAGTTTTTGTTGATTTCCACGCTGAAACGACGAGTGAAAAACAAGCGATGGGCTGGTATCTTGATGGGCGTGTGTCCGCAGTCGTTGGGACTCATACACATGTACAAACTAATGATGCACGTATATTACCTGCTGGAACAGCTTATTTGACTGATGCTGGTATGACGGGTCCTTATGATGAAATTTTAGGAATGAAACGAGAAGCTGTTATAAATCGCTTCTTGACTCAAATGCCTACACGATTTGAAGTGCCAAAAGAAGGACGGAAAATATTATCCGGCTGTTTCATTGAAATTGATGATGCAACAGGAGCTGCGAAAAAAATCGAGAATATCGTGATTAACGATGACCGCCCTTTTGGGAGCAGCTTTTAAACAAGTGAGGAAGATACATTCATTTCGAATCAAGAAACATAAAGAAGGGGATCTATATGACGCAAAAAATTCAACCTACCCCAATGATGGTGCAATACTTAGGAATTAAAGAACAATATCCAGACGCTTTTTTATTTTACCGTTTGGGTGATTTTTATGAGTTGTTCAATGAGGATGCAATTAAAGCTTCACAATTATTAGAAGTTACATTGACCAGCCGGAATCGGAATGCAGAAAATCCGATCCCGATGTGCGGTGTTCCTTATCACGCAGCAAGAGGCTATATCGATATTTTGATTGAAAAAGGCTACAAAGTCGCAATATGCGAACAAGTAGAAGATCCGAAGACCGCTAAGGGGATGGTCAAGCGAGAAGTTGTTCAATTGATTACACCTGGGACAGCGATAGAGTCTAAAAATATTGATGCAAAATCCAATAACTATTTAGCTGCTCTTTCTATAACTGGCGAGCAGCGCTTTAATTTAGCTTATGCGGATTTAAGTACTGGAGAATTAAAAGCTGCTCAATTATCTTCGGTAGAAGAGGTCATCAATGAACTGAGTAGTTTAAAAACAAAAGAAGTCGTTTTCGAAGAAGCGAAACACCTTGAATTACAATCAGATCTGCAAACAAAACTGGGGGTTATGGTTTCTACCCAAAAAGCTGGAGAAGAAATTGCTGAATTTGCTTATTTATCTAGTGATGTAGAAAATATGGAGATTCTTTCAGCTTTAAAAATTCTATTGTTGTACTTAACCATGACGCAAAAAAGAAGTTTAGCCCATTTACAAAAAGCTGAAGTTTATACTCCTGCTAATTATTTAAAAATGGATCATTATTCTAAACACAATTTAGAATTAGTGTCTTCTATTCGATCAGGACAAAAAAAAGGCACCTTGCTTTGGTTGTTGGATGAAACCAAAACAGCAATGGGCGGCCGCTTATTGAAACAGTGGATTGATCGTCCTTTAATCCAAGAAGCAAGGATCAAAGCACGCCAAGATGTCGTAGAAAGTTTAATCAATCATTTTTTTGAACGAATCGATTTAAACGAAGCACTAACTCAAGTGTATGATTTAGAACGTTTAGCTGGAAGAGTAGCCTTTGGAAATGTAAATGGCCGTGATTTGATTCAATTAAAAACATCCTTATCTCAAATTCCTGTATTGAAAGATAGGATTGCCTTAATGAATAAAGGGGAATGGGATGAACTGTTATCTCATTTAGATACTGTACCAGAAGTTGTAGACTTAATTGAGCAGGCGGTTGATGAAAATACGCCCTTATCATTGAAAGAAGGCAATGTTATCAAAGACGGATTTGATAGACAACTGGATCAGTATCGTGACGCTATGCGTAATGGCAAACGTTGGATTACTCAGTTAGAAGCTCAAGAACGGGAAAAAACAGGAATCAAGACATTAAAAATTGGGTATAATCGTGTATTCGGCTATTATATTGAAATCACGAAATCAAATCTGGCTAATTTGCCAGAAGGTCTGTATGAACGCAAACAAACTCTGGCTAATGCTGAACGTTTTATTACGCCAGAGCTAAAAGAAAAAGAAACGCTTATCTTAGAAGCAGAAGAAAAGTCCTTGGCATTAGAGTACTCTTTATTCACTGAGGTTAGAGAAACCGTTAAGCACTACATTGAACGGGTACAATTGTTAGCCAAAACAGTAGCTACAATTGACGTGCTGCAAAGTTTTGCGACAGTGAGTGAGAAACACCATTATGTGCGCCCAGAATTAGCATACGGCAGTCAAGAACTTACCTTGATAGACGGGCGGCATCCAGTAGTTGAAAAAGTACTGGGACAACAAACTTATGTACCGAATAGCGTTGAAATGGATGAGAAAACAGAAATTATGCTGATTACTGGTCCAAATATGTCTGGTAAAAGCACGTATATGCGCCAATTGGCTTTAACAGTTATTATGGCTCAAATGGGCTGCTTTGTACCGGCCGAGTCCGCCAAATTACCTATTTTCGATCAAATATTCACTCGTATAGGTGCTGCGGATGATTTAATCTCTGGACAAAGTACGTTTATGGTAGAAATGATGGAGGCTAATCAAGCTTTACGACATGCGACTCCTCATAGTTTAATACTATTTGATGAAATTGGCCGTGGAACAGCTACTTTTGATGGCATGGCTTTAGCTGAAGCGATTATTGAATACATTCATGACCATGTCCACGCCAAAACCTTGTTTTCTACTCATTACCATGAATTGACAGTGCTTGATGAAGAATTAACAGGATTAGTTAATACACATGTAGGAGCTATTGAAGAAAACGGAGAATTGATTTTTTTACACAAAATGTTGCCAGGACCAGCTGATAAAAGTTATGGGATCCATGTAGCAAAGTTAGCAGGATTGCCAGATGATTTGCTGTCTAGAGCAGCTGTTATTTTAGATCGCTTGGAACAAAAAGAAGAAATTGTTTTAGAAACAACAGTTCAAACAGAAGAGTTTCAAACCAATAAAAAAAGAACGACAGAAAAAGAAACGGCTGTTGCAGAAGAAGCGGCAGGACAGTTATCTTTATTTGGAATGGCAGATGAAAATGAATCTTCCATCCTAAAGGCATTGAATGAATTAAATCTACTGACTATGAGTCCTTTAGAGGCTTTAAATGTATTACATGAGCTTCAGCAACAGTTGAAATAAACTGTTAAAAATAACTAACGTAGAGTTAGAGTAGAAAGGGGTAGAGAAATGGCGAGAATTCAAGAACTTTCGGAAATACTAGCTAATCAAATTGCAGCAGGAGAAGTAATTGAGCGTCCAGCTTCTGTTGTAAAAGAATTGGTTGAAAATGCTCTTGATGCTGGAAGCACGCAAATCGAAATTTTGATTGAAGAAGCTGGACTTAAAAAAATCAAAATCATCGATAACGGAGAAGGAATTGATCCAGCAGAAGTATTGAATGCTTTTAAACGGCATGCGACTAGTAAAATTTATTCACGAGATGATTTATTTCGAATCCGAACTTTAGGTTTTCGAGGAGAAGCTTTGCCGAGTATCGCCTCTGTTTCAGAAATTACTTTAGAAACTTCTACAGGCGATCAAAAAGGGACGTTCGTTTATTTAAAAGGTGGTCAAGTGATAGAAGAACGGCCAAGCCAAGCAAGAAAGGGAACGATATTGACGGTTGAAAATTTGTTTTTCAATACGCCTGCTCGTCTAAAATACGTTAAAACCATTCAAACGGAACTTTCAAATGTATCTGATATTGTTAATCGAATGGCCATCAGTCATCCAAATGTAGCTTTTCGATTAGTCCATGATGGCAATCAATTATTGCGCACTGCTGGAAATGGTGACTTAAAACAAACCTTAGCCGGTATTTATGGCGTAGCAACAGCCAAAAAAATGCGAAAAATTGAAAAAGAGGATTTAGATTTTAGAATTTCTGGTTTTATTTCTTTACCGGAAGTGACAAGAGCGAACCGTAATTATATTTCTATTATCATCAATGGTCGCTACATTAAAAATTATCTGCTCAATAAAGCTATTATTGCGGGTTACCGTTCGAAATTGATGGTCGGTCGTTTCCCTCTTGCGGTTATAGAGATTACAGCTGATCCTTTGTTGATGGACGTCAATGTCCATCCTACGAAGCAAGAAGTCCGCATCAGTAAAGAAAAAGAATTAATGGAATTGATAGAAACAGCGATCAATGACTGTCTAAGCAATGAACAATTGATTCCTGAAGCTTTGGGAAATCTTAATTTCAAGAACAAAATAAAGCAATCTGCAGAGCAACTAGAACAAACACAATTAGATTTTTCAAGTCCAACATCTGTGGAGGAAGTAAAAGAACCAAGTACACCTTTACGTCCTCACTATTTTTCAAAACCAGTAAACAGTTTATCTGCTCCTTTCCAAGAACAAGCAGAAAAGAATAGTGAACAGATGAACCCCAATTTTGAAAAAAGAGAACCTATGCTGAATAAACCAGCTTTTGAAAGTCCTATTAATACAGAAAATAGTCCTGTTTCTGATCACCAAGCTCCTTATTTGCAGATGGCCGAAAAGATGCTGGCAACAGAAAAACAAGCCGATCTATCAAAAGGTCACCTTCCGTTATTGGATTATATTGGGCAGATGCATGGCACATATTTATTTGCTCAACATGAAGACGGGTTATATATTCTGGACCAGCATGCTGCACAAGAGCGAATAAAATACGAATACTTCCGTAAAAAAATTGGCGAAGTCAGCACAGACCGGCAAGAATTATTGGTACCGATCCTGTTAGATTATCCCAATAACGATGCGATAAAAATCAAAGAAAATCAGCAAGCTTTAGAAGAGATCGGTATTTTTTTAGAACCTTTTGGACAAAATAGTTTTCTCTTGAGAAGCCACCCAGTTTGGTTTAACCATGGTGAAGAAGAACAAATTGTTAAAGAGATGATTGATTTATTATTAGAACAAGGCAAAGTCAGTGTTGCTAAATTTCGCGAAGCGACAGCTATCATGATGAGCTGCAAAGGCTCGATTAAAGCAAATCATCATTTAAATGATGCAGAAGCTCGCATGTTGCTAGCAGATTTGGCAAAAACTGAAAATCCTTATAATTGTCCGCATGGGCGTCCCGTATTGATTCAATTTACGAATAAAGATATGGAAAGAATGTTTAAACGTATCCAAGACCCTCATTAAACGAAGAAAGCGGTACGCCAAAACGAATAAGTTGAAACCCGTAATTAAATGGACTAAACTAAAGTTAGGCATAAAATAAGAATGGATTTGTTGAATTGCTTGCAGACAAGTAGAAGAATAAAGAAAAACTTGGCCCATACGTTACTATTTTTATGAGTTTCCAAAAAAAGATAGGAGAATTAAAATGGAAAAACTAAAAAAAGAAGAATTGAAACAGAAATTAACCCCAATTCAATATGAAGTCACGCAAAACGAAGCAACGGAACGTCCTTTTACTGGAGAATACGATGCTTTTTATGATGATGGTATTTTTGTAGATGTAGTCAGCGGAGAACCGCTATTTTCTTCGACAGATAAGTATGATGCTGGGTGTGGCTGGCCCTCTTTTACAAAACCGATTGATTCCAAAGAAATTATTGAAAAAAAAGATCGTAAGTTTGGAATGATCCGGACAGAAGTACGCAGCCAAAATGCAGATTCTCATTTAGGTCATGTTTTCAACGATGGCCCTTCAGAAGCTGGCGGATTGCGTTATTGTATCAATTCAGCTGCTCTACGTTTCGTTCCAAAAGAAAAACTGGAAGAAGAAGGGTATGGCACTTACCTTAAGTTATTCGCCTAAACGCTAAAAAATAGTTTATTTTCTACATCCTCTCTCGTTAAAACGAGTAGAGGGTGTTTTTATTTAGAATAGCCAAAAAAGCGGCTATAAAAGAAAATGAACGAATTCTTTCAGGGCTTCCTTTTAAACGGTCAGATATGTTAAAATACATTAGGGAACAAGTGTGCTGTTCAGCAACTTTAGTTAAAAGAACGAATGGAGCATAAAATATGTATGAATATATCAAAGGAACGGTTACTTTTGTCGGCCCTGCTTATGTAGTAATTGAAGCAAGCAGCATCGGCTATTTATTGTATATGGCCAACCCTTTCCGCTTTTCTAATAAATTGAATAAAGAAGTAACAATCTATGTTCATCAAGCTGTTCGGGAAGATGCAATCACTTTGTATGGCTTTAAAGATTATAATGAAAAACAACTTTATTTAAAATTAATCAGTGTTTCAGGTATCGGCCCAAAAAGCGGATTAGCCATTTTAGCAAATGATGATCATTCTGGATTGATCCAAGCGATTGAAAGTGAAGATGTTTCTTACTTAACAAAGTTTCCAGGAGTCGGGAAAAAAACCGCCGCTCAAATTATTTTGGATTTAAAAGGAAAGTTGGATGAATTAGAAGGCGTAAGTACTTCTGTTGAAGGATCTGTCCAACAAGAACTGTCCTTATCTACGAATCATGGGCCAGTCAATGAAGCCATAGAAGCTTTAGCGGCTCTTGGGTATAGTGCAAGAGAAATTAAAAAAATTGAACCGGATATCCGGAAGCTGAACAAAGAAACAACAGATGCATATTTAAGAGAAGCATTACGCTTATTGATGAAAAAATAAATGACTCATTCATAAAAGAGGTGAATAAGGTTGACTGCTGAAGAACGGATTATTTCAGGGGAAAGTGATAGTTTAGAGGAAATGTCTATTGAAAAGTCGCTGAGACCTCAATTATTAAGCCAGTATATAGGACAAACAAAATTAAAATTGGAATTAGGCATTTACATTACGGCTGCTAAAAGTCGAGAAGAGGCATTGGATCATGTTTTATTATATGGACCGCCTGGACTGGGGAAAACAACAATGGCAATGGTCATTGCGAATGAAATGGGTGTGAATATTCGAACTACAAGTGGTCCAGCTATTGAAAAAGCTGGTGATTTAGTTGCACTTTTAAATGAATTAGAAGCTGGAGATATCCTTTTTATTGATGAAATCCACAGAATGCCCCGTATGGTAGAGGAAATGTTGTATTCGGCTATGGAAGATTATTTTGTGGATATCATTGTGGGACAAGGACCGACAGCTCATCCCGTCCATTTCCCTTTGCCGCCCTTTACTTTGGTAGGCGCAACTACGCGTGCTGGTATGTTATCAGCCCCTTTGCGTGATCGTTTTGGTATTGTTTCTCATATGGAGTATTACAACGTAACCGATTTAAGCGATATTGTGATTCGGTCTGCTGAAATTTTTCAAACAGAAATCCATGATAATGGTGCTTTAGAAATTGCCAGACGTTCAAGAGGAACACCAAGGGTAGCTAATCGTCTGTTGAAACGAGTGAGAGACTATGCTCAAGTTCAATCGAATGGAGTCGTTGATAAAAAAGTAGCGGACGCTGCTTTAACGATGTTGCGAGTTGATCAAAGAGGCTTGGATTTTGTCGATCAAAAGTTAGTCCGAACAATGATTGAAGTTTATAATGGGGGACCGGTAGGCTTGTCAACGATAGCTGCAAACATTGGAGAAGAAATTGAGACAATTGAAGACATGGTCGAACCTTACTTATTGCAAATGGGCTTTATTCAACGAACGCCACGTGGTAGAATTGTTACACAATTAGGTTTCGAACATTTAGGTTACCCTATTAATAATCAATAAGGAGCGTTTAGTTATGTTATCAACAAATGATTTTGATTTTGAATTACCGGAGGAGTTGATTGCCCAAACTCCATTAGAAAACCGCTCCAGTTCAAAGTTACTAGTTTTGGATAAAGAAACAGGAAATATTGAAGATAAACATTTTCCGGCTATTTTAGATGAATTGGAAGCCGGAGATGCATTAGTGATGAATGATACACGTGTTTTGCCAGCTCGTCTTTATGGCACGAAGCCAGAAACCGGTGGACACGTAGAAGTCTTATTATTAAAAAATACAACTGAGGATCAATGGGAAACATTGGTTAAGCCTGCTAAACGGGCAAAAGTGGGAACAGAGATCCACTTTGGCGATGGCCGTTTAAAAGCAATTGTAAAAGAGGAATTAGATCATGGAGGACGGATCATTGATTTTTCTTATGAAGGCATTTTTTTAGAAGTTTTAGAATCTTTAGGTGAAATGCCTTTGCCGCCTTATATTAAAGAACGTTTAGAAGATAAAAATCGCTATCAAACGGTTTATGCAAAAGAAAACGGCTCTGCTGCAGCTCCGACGGCTGGCCTTCACTTTACAGAAGAATTACTGGAACAGATCAAAGCAAAAGGAGTTCGTTTGGTTTTCTTGACTCTACATGTGGGACTGGGTACTTTTCGTCCTGTGAGTGTCGAAAATATTGAAAATCACGAAATGCATTCAGAATTTTATCGGCTGACAAAAGAAGCCGCAGCTGAACTAAATGATGTAAAGGCTGCAGGCGGAAAAATTGTAGCAGTAGGAACAACTTCTATTCGCACACTCGAAACCATTGGAACTAAATTTGATGGTGAAATTAAGGCAGACAGCGGTTGGACCAGTATTTTCATCTCACCGGGATACCAATTTAAAGTAGTAGATGCCTTTACAACTAATTTTCATTTGCCTAAATCAACGTTAGTGATGTTAGTCAGTGCTTTTGCAGGAAAAGATCAAGTTTTAGCTGCTTATGCGCATGCAGTAAAAGAAAACTATCGGTTCTTTAGTTTTGGCGATGCCATGTTTGTAAAATAAAAATGAACCATGAACTCTCTTTAAAAAGGACTGTTTGGACAATAAAAAGAGAAGCCGGCTAACTAACTGCCAACTTCTCTTTTGTTTTAAGAGAGGTATGAGTGAACTGTTTATTGTTTAAAGGTAAATAGTGGTTACTGAATCTCTTTAAAAACGACATGCGGTTCATTCTACTTTATTCGTACGTTCATTTAAGCTTTAGCTCATCATCCTAACAAAAGGCTTTTCCATGATTTTGCTCACTTTACACTGTGTTACTTAATGAATGGTGAAACTGGTAATTCAAAAACAGGATGTTGTGTTTATTGTTTCTTTGAAACTAAACAACTAAGAAATTCTATCGTTCACTCATACGAGCATCTCTCTTTACACTCATAATATAGCATAGAAAGTTATCGCTTACAAACAATATGCTTATTGTTTTGACTTAAGTTGCCAAAATAAAAAAAAACAGTATAATCAGTGAAGTATAACAGTGAAGTATAAAATTAAAATTCTCACGCAAAGTTAAATGAAAGTAGGAAAATTATTATGTCAGAACCGGCAATCAAATACCGCTTAATAAAAAAAGAAAAACATACTGGAGCTCGTTTGGGAGAAATTATTACTCCTCATGGAACTTTTCCGACACCTATGTTCATGCCAGTCGGTACGTTAGCAACTGTTAAAAGTATTGCACCTGAAGAGCTTGAATCTATGGGTGCGAATATCATTTTAAGTAACACCTATCATTTATGGTTAAGACCAGGAGAAGACATCGTTGAGGAAGCTGGCGGGCTGCATAAGTTTATGAATTGGGACAAAGGGATCTTAACAGATTCTGGCGGATTCCAAGTATTCTCTCTTAGTGATTTACGCCAAATCGAAGAAAAAGGGGTTCATTTTAGAAACCACTTAAATGGTTCAAAAATGTTTCTTTCTCCAGAGAAGGCTATCGCTATTCAAAACAAATTAGGTCCGGATATTATGATGAGTTTTGATGAATGTGCACCTTTTGATGAAAGCTTTGATTACGTTAAAAAATCTGTCGAGCGTACAAGCCGCTGGGCAGAACGCGGCTTAAAAGCTCATGCAAATCCGCAACAACAAGGCTTGTTTGGCATCATTCAAGGAGCAGGATATAAAGAATTACGTGAACAAAGTGCGAAAGATTTGGTTTCGATGGATTTTCCTGGATATTCAATCGGCGGATTATCTGTTGGAGAGCCTAAACACTTGATGAATGAAGTCCTTGAATACACAACACCATTGATCCCAGAAAACAAACCCCGTTACTTAATGGGAGTAGGTACAGCTGATTCATTGATTGATGGAGTGATACGTGGAGTAGACATGTTTGATTGTGTGCTGCCGACTCGAATCGCGCGTAATGGAACGTGTATGACGAGCCAAGGACGAGTCGTGATTAAAAATGCAAAATACGAGCGTGACTTTGGTCCTCTTGATGCAAAATGTAATTGTTATACCTGTAAAAATTACTCACGTGCTTATATCCGTCATTTGATTAAAACAGATGAGACTTTTGGGTTGCGTTTAACCAGTTACCATAATCTTTATTTCTTATTAAATGTGATGAAAAACGTCAGACAGGCTATTATGGATGACAATCTGCTTGAATTTAGAGAAAACTTTTTTGAAGAATATGGCTATAATAAGCCAAATGCTAGAAATTTCTAAATTTAATGAAAAATTAAGTGGTACTAGCTCCTAAGTTTTGGTACAGTTAATAATGAAGAAGAAATCAACCCGGAAAAGAATGGAGTGAAGAAATGGAATTTATTTTAAGCATTTTACCATTTGCTGCTATCATGGTATTAATGTATTTTATGATGATCAGACCGCAAAAAAAAGCTGCTGATAAAACTAAAAATATGTTGGATTCAATGAAAAAAGGTGATGGTGTGGTCACAATCGGCGGATTACATGGCATCGTTGATGAAATTAACGATACCAATAAAACAGTTGTTTTAGATTGTGAAGGCATTTTTCTGACGTTCGAAAGACGAGCAATTGCACGTATTAAAGATGTAGCATCTGCAGCGTCAGTTGGACCGACTGAAACAATAACTGAAGATTCAAATGAAGTAGAATAATAAAATTTAACGATTCAATAAGCAAAAGAGAAGATAAACTATCTTTTCTTTTGTTTTTTCTCTTGAAACTGAGAACAAAGTGATCGATTTTCTTATAATGTATAAAAGGAATGAAGTACGGTATGGAGTCAATTGAAATTTTCCTTTTATGATTAGTTTGTCTTAGTCTCAAAGATTTCCTTTTCTGGAGTATAGGAGTGTTTGATTTGGAAGAACATTCAATCCCTCAGTTTGAGAAAATTGAGCCATGGTTAAATTTAAAAATTAAAGAATTTCAATTGCTAGGATATCAACAAATTTCTCAGGCAGATTTATGGCATTATTTGATTTCTTTTTGTTGGAAAAAATCTGTACCTGCTCATTATTATCAACAAATTCAAGAAATAATGAGTTTAACGCCAAATAATTATTTAGATTTTGCCTCTATTGAAGCGCTGGTTTCTCCTGCTGTCTCCTTAGAAGAGATGGAAATATTTGATTTATTTTAATATAAAAAAGAAGAGGCGAAAAACCTTTTCTTTTTTTTATTAAATTTGTGATTTATTTAACAAATAGTATTTTTTAATAATAAAAGAGCTGTTTCCTTTTTTTAAACAAAAAAATAGAGGTTAACGTTGTTTTTAAAGCATTTTATATAAGGGTAAATATTTTTTGAATAAACTTTCATATATGTGTTTACTTTTTTGTAAAAGTAGTTTATGCTTATATTGTGAAATTAATAACAATTGAAACAGGAGGAATCAAAATGACTTCTACAAAAACGATAGAAAAACAACGAACACATGAAAAAAAAGAGAAGGTACAAAAAGAAACCGTCCAATCTCAAATCAATGAAATGACGCGTAAGGGAAAAACGGCTTTAGCTGTATTAGAAAGTTTTGATCAAGAAAAAATTGATCACATTGTCCACCAAATGGCTTTAGCAGGGTTAAATGACCATATGAAATTGGCGAAAATGGCTGTTGAAGAAACTGGCCGTGGTATTTATGAAGACAAATGTATTAAAAATATGTTTTCAACAGAATCTATTTGGAATTCAATTAAAGATAATAAGACAGTTGGAATAATCAGTGATGATGATCAAACACAGTTAATTGAAGTCGCTACACCAGTAGGGATAGTCTGTGGAGTAACTCCCGTGACAAATCCGACATCAACGACTTTATTTAAAGCGTTGATTTCCATCAAAACAAGAAATCCTATTATCTTCGCTTTTCATCCAAGCGCACAAGCTTGTTCAGAAGCTGCTGCACAAATTGTTTTAGAAGCCGCTGTTAAAGCAGGTGCTCCTAAAGATTGTATTCAATGGATAAAACAACCTTCACTAGAAGCTACGAATGCATTAATGAATCATCCTGACATTGCTATTGTGTTAGCTACTGGTGGTTCTGGTATGGTTAAAGCAGCGTATTCTACAGGAAAACCTGCATTAGGAGTAGGACCAGGAAATGTACCGAGCTATATTGAAAAGTCTGCCAAGATCAAGCGAGCAGTCAATGATATCATTGCTTCTAAATCATTTGATAATGGAATGATTTGTGCTTCTGAACAAGCTGTCATTGTAGATCAAGAAATTTATGGGGCAGTAAAATCAGAATTTGAAAAGCATCAAGTTTATTTTGTAAAACCTGAAGAAATAGAGAAATTAGAAGAAGCAGTGATGAATCAAGACAAAACAGCTGTCAATCCAACTGTTGTAGGTCAACCAGCTTGGAGAATCGCTGAACTTGCAGGAATTCAAATTCCTAAAGAAACAAAAATAATTGTGGCTGAATTAGCTGGAGTTGGAGAAGATTATCCTTTATCGCGTGAAAAACTTTCACCAGTATTAGCCATGTTAAAAGCAGAATCGACTGAGCAAGGGTTTGTATTAGCACAGAAAATGTTGGAACTAGGCGGGTTAGGACATTCTGCTGCCATTCATACGATGAATGATGAATTGGCTAGAGAATATGGTGAAAAAATGAAGGCTTGCCGTATTTTAGTAAATTCACCAACAGCACAAGGCGGTATAGGAGATCTCTACAATAATATGATTCCTTCTTTGACATTAGGTTGTGGCTCATATGGTAAAAATTCAGTATCAAAAAACGTCTCCACTATTAATTTATTGAATATCAAAACAATTGCGAAACGGAGAAATAATATGCAATGGTTTAAATTACCTTCAAAAATTTACTTCGAAAAGAATTCGATTCATTATTTACAAGAAATGGAGAATATGGAAAGAGTTTTCCTAGTTTGCGATCCCGGGATGGTAGAATTTGGTTATGCTGATAAAATTATCAATGAGCTCTATAAACGTAAGAATCCTGTACAAGTTGAAGTGTTTTCAAATGTTGAACCAAATCCATCAACCAATACGGTCATGGCAGGAACAGAAGCCATGTTCCAATTTCAGCCAGATACAGTCATTGCGATCGGCGGCGGTTCGGCGATGGATGCTGCAAAAGGCATGTGGTTGTTTTACGAAAAACCAGAAACAGAATTTTTTGGAGCCAAACAAAAATTCTTAGATATTCGGAAACGGACGTATAAGATCCCGACTTTAGAAAAAACACAATTTGTTTGCATTCCAACGACTTCTGGGACCGGTTCAGAAGTTACTCCTTTTGCGGTAATTACGGATAGTGAAACCCATGTGAAATATCCGTTGGCTGATTATGCTCTAACACCGAATGTTGCGATTATTGATCCGCAATTTGTCATGAGTGTTCCTAAATCAGTGACCGCAGATACGGGGATGGATGTATTGACTCATGCAATTGAATCTTATGTTTCTGTGATGGCAAGCGATTATACAAAAGGATTGAGTTTACAAGCGATTAAATTGGTGTTTGAAAACTTGAGAGATTCTTATGCCTATGCGAATGAAGAATCACGTGAAAAAATGCACAATGCATCTACCTTAGCTGGTATGGCTTTTGCTAATGCGTTTTTAGGAATCAATCATTCGATAGCCCATAAAATAGGAGGGGAATACAATATTCCTCATGGCCGGACAAATGCCATCTTACTGCCTCATGTTATCCGCTATAATGCGAAAGATCCTTCAAAACATGCTTTATTTCCTAAGTATGAGTATTTCCGTGCAGACGAAGATTATGCTGAAATTGCTCGCTTCATGGGATTCGAGGGTACCACAACCGAAGAGTTGGTAGAATCATTTATTGCTGAAATCGTTAAACTAGGAAAAGATGTCGGTATTGAAATGAGTTTGAAAGCTCAAGGAGTGACACAAGAAGTAATAGATGCAACGGTTGACCATATGGCTGAATTAGCGTTCTTAGATCAATGTACCACAGCTAATCCAAAACAACCTTTGATTACCGAGTTGCGTCAAATCATTATTGAAGCCTATGAAGGAGAATAGTTCCACATCATAAATTCTGTAAAAGAGCAGCGGATTTCAGCTGCTCTTTTTATATTTTTTTAAACAAACCTTAAAAAAATATGAGAGAATTGCTTTTTGTAAGTAAAATAGATATAATTAATAGAGTTAGGCAGACCTAAAAATAAAAAGCAGGTGAAGAGAATGACACCCAATAAAGAAGACTATTTAAAAATCATTTATGAACTTGGCGGAACAGATAAAAAAATAAACAATAAAGAGATTGTAGAAAGATTAGCAGTTTCGGCAGCATCTGTCAGTGAAATGATGTCTAAATTATTAAAAGAAGGATTTATTGAGCGAGTTCCTTATCAAGGTGTGCAACTTACAGCAGAAGGTTTGCGGAAAGCTAGTACCCTTATCCGAAAACATCGTTTATGGGAAGTCTTTTTAGTCGAACACTTAGGTTATTCTTGGAACGAGGTCCATGCAGAAGCAGAAGTATTAGAACATGTTTCTTCAGTGGAATTAACCAATCGGCTAGAAGGTTACTTAAATTATCCTAAAATATGTCCTCATGGAGGAATGATTCCTGATAAAAATGGCGTTTTAAAAGAACCGCAATTACCGACTTTAACTGAACAACCAGTAAATCAAAAAGTTAGAATTAAACGAGTAGCGGATGAAAGAGAATTATTAGATTATTTAGTGTCTATCGGGATTCAAATAAATGATGTTTATACGATTGTGGAAGTGGGAGCTTATGAAGGGTCTATTGTAATGGAAAAAGAGAATAAGCAGTTTCAGATTAGTTTTAAGGCAGCTTCTAGCGTATATGTTCAAGCTTTATAGAAAAGGACACCCTTAGGGATGTCCTTTTTTGTCTAAAAAAAAAATAGTACCAAAGGATAAGATGAACAAATCTTGTATAAGAATATACGTTCGCGTATAATTATAATAGAGAAAAAAGGGGGTGGAGAAGGTGGAATTTGGAGTAGTCCAATTTGATGAGCCGGTCAGAGATACTTCAAGAAAAATTATTCATATTGATATGGACGCCTTCTTCGCTTCAGTCGAAGAAAGAGAACATCCGGAATTAAAGGGACAGCCTATTATTATTGCCAATCATCCTAAGTTAACAAATGGCAAAGGGGTAGTCGCTACTGCAAATTATGTTGCTCGAACGTATGGCGTTCATTCTGCAATGAGCGCACAAAAAGCTTATGAATTGTGCCCAAAAGGCGTGTTTATTCCAGGAAACTATGAGTTGTACCGTGAAGTTTCAAAAAAAGTCAGAGAGGTTTTTAAGCAGTATACCGATACGATCGAACCGTTATCTTTAGATGAAGCTTATTTAGATGTAACTGAAAATAAAAAAGGGATCAAAAGTGCCACACATATTGCTTATGCTATTCAAAAAGAGGTCTGGGAAAGTGTCCATTTAACTTGTTCTGCAGGTGTTTCATACAATAAATTCATTGCTAAATTAGCTTCTGATTATAAAAAGCCAGCTGGCGTCACGGTTATCCCTCCGGAAGAAGCGCTAGATTTTTTAAGAAAGCTGCCAATTGAAAAGTATTATGGAGTTGGTAAGAAGACAGTAGAACGCATGCACGAATTAAATGTTTTTAATGGAGAAGATCTATACCAGATGAATGAAATGGAATTAATTCATTCTTTTGGGAAAATGGGCTATTCGCTTTACAGAAAAGTTAGAGGTATAGATGATTCTCCTGTTCGCGTAAGCCGAGAAAGGAAATCTGTGGGACGGGAAAACACATATAGAAGAAATCTTACTACTGAAAATGAAGTAACAGCAGAATTGCGTTTTTTAGCTAGAAAAGTTGAACGTTCTTTACTTAAAGAACAAAAACATGGCAAAACCGTAGTTTTAAAAATTCGGTACTCAGATTTCGAAACGGTCACCAAACGATTAACTTTGCCGCATTATCTTCGAGATGCGGAAGAGCTGTTTTTTCATACTCAAAATATTTGGGATGAAATCGGCAACCTTCAAAAAGGGGTAAGACTATTGGGGATAACGGTCACAACCCTTGACCCTTTGTCATTTGAGAATATCGTTTTGCCTCTTTGGGACAATGAGCATTAATCCATATTAAAAATAAACAAGCTAAATTGCATTCTATTTTTTACAAAGGTATAATAAAGATACTAATACAGATTTTTTCTTGTGTTATAATGAAAGGGGAGTTTAATAATGAAGATATCATGGCATGGACAATCATGTGTGCAGGTTTTGACAAATACAGGATATACAATTTTAATTGACCCGTTTATTACAGGAAATGCAAAAAGTGATTTAAATCCAGAGACTGTAGCAGCAGATGCCATTATCATCACTCATGCACATGCTGATCATATTGGCGATACAGAAGCGATTGCTCGTAGAACAGGAGCATTAATCGTAGCCAATGTTGAAATAGCTGACTTCTTTAAAACAAAAGATTTAAAAACTCATGGGATGCAAATGGGAGGAAAGCATAGTTTTGATTTTGGTGAAATCAAAATGACTCCTGCTATCCATGGCTCATCTTATGAGATAGATGGAAAAGAAACAACACTTGGTTTAGCCGCTGGTATTATTTTTCATGCAGATGGAAAAACGCTTTATCATGCAGGAGACACAGCTCTGTTTTCTGATATGCAGCTCATTGGCGCATATAGACCGCTTGATATTGCCTTTCTGCCAATCGGAGACAATTTCACAATGGGGCCGGAAGATGCAACGATAGCTGCTTCTTATTTGAATGCTGAAACTGTTGTACCCATTCATTACAATACGTTTCCATTAATAGAACAAGACCCTCAGTCTTTTTGTCAAGGACTGCCTGGAAACCAAGGAAAAGCTTTAGAAATAGGAGAAGTTTTAGAACTTTAGAAGTAAAAGATTTTTGGAGGTTAATTCATGACCACGAAGCACGATCAAATATTGGCTTATATAGAAACACTACCCGTTGGAGAAAAGATTTCTGTTCGATTGATTGCTAAAAACTTGCGTGTCAGTGAAGGAACAGCATACCGTGCAATCAAAGACGCGCAAAACAGTGGGCTAGTTTCAACCATCCAAAGAGTAGGAACGATCCGTATTGAACGGAAAATGAAAGAAAGTATAGAGACTCTTAGTTATGGCGAAATTATAAAAATCATTGAAGGAGATATATTAGGCGGCGAGAAAGGTTTAACTAATATATTAAATAAATTTATTATCGGAGCAATGACAGAAAATGCCATGATCCGGTATATTACACCAGGTTCATTGATGATCGTCGGCAACCGCGAAAGCGTGCAAAAGCTAGCTTTAAAAAATGGAGCAGCTGTTTTAGTTACTGGCGGGCTTGATACAAGTGATGAAATTGTTAAATTAGCGAATGACCTAGCCTTGCCTTTGATGAGCACAACTTATGATACATTTACTGTAGCCACTATGATCAACCGAGCTATGACTGACCAACTCATTAAAAAAGACATTATTTTAGTGGGCGATATTTATACGAAACTTGAACAAACGATGTACCTGAACGTAGAAGACACCGTACTGGATTATCGTAAATTAAATGAAAAAAGCGGACATACTCGTTTCCCGGTTGTCAGTAAAAATATGCGTTTAGTTGGAATCGTTGCAGCTAAAGATATGATTGGAAAAGCAGATCAGTTAAGTATCGAGCGTGTGATGACAAAAGACCCAACTCTGGTAAAGACACATATGAGTGTAGCCAGTGTTGGACACCTGATGATTTGGGATGAATTAGAAGTCATGCCTGTAGTAGAGGATAATATGACGTTGATGGGCATTATTTCCAGACAAGATGTGATGAAAGCCATGCAATCTGCCCAACGTCAACCTCAAGTTGGAGACACCATTGCTGATCAAATTGAAGAACAAATCGTATTAAGTAATAAAGAATCGGCAGATGTAGAGTCAGGTATTCCTGCATATAAATTCAATGTCACTCCACAGATGACTGATTCAGTAGGCACCATTTCTTTTGGTGTCTTGAGTGAAATTGTTACGAGTTGTGCGAAACGTTCCTTATTGCTTTATCAAAAACGAAACGCGCTGATCGAGCAAATGGATTTACATTATTTTAAAATGATTCAATTAGAGAGTATTTTAGAAATAAAACCAAAAGTTTTTGAAATTGGTAGACGGTCATCAAAATTTGACATTGAAGTTTACGTGGAAAATGTTTTAGTCGCGAAAGCTATTGTTATTTGTCAAATGTTGCAAAGAAATTAAAAGGAGTAGGTAAGTTATATGGCACGTTTTCCTTATCAAGAAATTTTAGAAATTATTATGCAGCACGAGACGATCATTGTTCATCGCCATATGCGGCCTGATCCCGACGCACTTGGTTCGCAAGGAGGACTTGTTGAAATTCTAAAGGCAAGTTTTCCGGATAAAAAAATATTAAAAGCAGGAGGCCCAGTTGGCGACTTAGCTTTTTTGACAACAATGGATACCGTTCTTGATGAAGATTATCAAGGAGCCTTGGTGATTGTAACAGATACTGCAAATCGTCCTAGAATCAGCGATGAACGCTATGATCAAGGTGCCAAACTGATTAAAATAGATCATCACCCTAATGATGATGCATATGGTGATTTGCTGTTGGTAAACATCGAAGCCAGCAGCTGCAGTGAAATTATTGCTGATTTTTATTTAGCTAACCAAGACCAGTTAACGTTATCAGATGAAGCGGCTCGTTTACTGTATGCTGGAATCGTGGGAGATACAGGACGTTTTTTATATCCTGCAACTACTGCACATACCATGCAAATAGCAGCTATGCTGATGGGTTATGATTTTGTCCCTACTGAAGTTAACAACCAAATGAATGTGATCTCGAAAAGAGTTGCCCAGTTAACTGGCTATGTATTGCAAAATATTGCAGTTTCGGCAAGTGGGGTAGCTAAAGTGATGCTGACTAAAGAAATTATGGAGCAGTTTGGGGTAACCGATACGGAAACATCTTCAATCGTCTCCATTCCTGGGACAATCGAAGGAATTTTAGTTTGGGGAATTTTTGTTGAACAACCAGAAGGTTACTTTAGATGCCGTTTAAGATCAAAAGGGCCTGTCATCAATGAAATAGCAAAACTTCACCATGGCGGCGGACATCCTTTAGCCAGTGGGGCAAATGCAAAAGATGAAAAAGAAATTAGTCAAATCGTAGCAGAGCTGACAGAAGCAGCTCAATTATGGGGAAACAAAGAGGAATAGAAAAAAAGGGTTAGGACAACAGTCCTAACCCCTTTTGCATATCCGAATGTTTATTCTAGAACGTGTTCCAAAAAGCAGAATTGGCGTTTACTTTTTTTACTTTGAATCAGTTACTTTGTTTCTTCAGGCTCATCATTTTCTTGAACAGGATTGAGTTTAAAAATATCGATGACTTCTATAGTACTATTACCGGATTTTATAACGGTAAAAGAATAGTCACCCGCAGTAAGCGTCTCGCCTTCAGCAATATCGTATTTTTCATTTAGCATCCAGCCGCCGATGGTATCCACATTTTCTTCTTCAATGGAAAGACCAAAAAGTTCATTGATCTCATCAACCAGCATTCTTGCACTGACACGATAATGATTTTCTCCGATTTTCTTCATTTCGGGTTCATCAATACTTTCATAATCATCACTGATGTCTCCAACGATTTCTTCTACAATATCTTCCATTGAAAGCATACCGCTGGTTCCGCCATATTCATCGACTAAAATAGCAATCTGATTCCGTTCTTTTTGCATTTTTACTAACAGTTCTTTAATAGGAATCGTTTCGATAACGCGAATAATAGGACGAATATAGTTAGAAAAATCAAATGATTCAGGCTGACCAGCTTCTACAGCATCCACATAAGCGGCAAAGATTTCTTTTGTGTTTAATGTGCCTAGAATGATATCTTTATCGCCGTCTTGGATTACTGGATAACGAGTATAGCGTTCTTCACTGACTAACTGACTGATCTCTTTTAAAGACATATCCGTTGAAACAGTAATCATTTCCGTTCGGGGTACCATGATTTCACGGCTCATTCGATCATCAAAAGCAAAGACATTTTCAACGAATTGAAACTCATCGCGATTGATTTCACCGCTCTTTAAACTTTCTCCCATAATAATTCGTAATTCTTCTTCGGAGACACCTTCTCCAAATTCGCTTTTAGTGGGAACTCCAATTGCATGTGAGATAGAATTAGCTAATTTATTTAAAATAAAAACAATTGGATACATGATGCGGAACCAAAATTGTAAAGGTCTAGCAATAAGCAACCCAATTTTTTCTGTATTATTGATGGCAATATTTTTTGGTACTAATTCGCCTATAATCACTTGAATGAAAGTTAGAATAATAAAAGAGAGTACTACAGAAGCGATTTTTGAAACAGATGCAGGAAGACGAATGTCGGAGAAAAGTGAATCAAATAAACGCCCAAAAGTTGGACTGCCTAACCACCCAATGGCAAGAGACGTAACGGTAACTCCAAGTTGAGTAGCCGATAAATAAGTATCTAATCTTTGGGTCATTGTTTTTAGTAGTCGGGCTTTTTGATTGCCGTTTTCGATTAAAAAGTCTAGACGAGAAGGACGAATACGTACTAGAACAAACTCAGACATAACAAACAAAGCTGCAACAAATAAAATAACAAAAAATAAAATCATACCGGTAGTTATTGACAAATGGCTGCTTACGTTAACAAAACGTAAGCTTCACCTCCTTATAAGGTTGTAAAAATAAATTTGAATGGATTTTCGTTTTGTTACAGTGAATTTCTTAAGGGGGAAAAGATAAAACAAATCAAAAGAAAGTGGATAGATATTATTTACTTTCTTTTGATCAGTTACTGTTTGTATTCTATTTTCTGTCCCAAAGATGCTCACCTCTTTTTTAGTTTGATTAGGTTGATACTTGTCTTTTTAGTGTGACTGATTCTCTATAGCCAGTACAGGCAATTTAAAAAAGACTTATAGGTTTACTTTACCTTAATATGGTAAAATGATAAAGCAAAAAACATTTTTTTTATGAATTAATAAAAATCTATCGCTGGTTTAGCTATTATCACTATCCTACTTAAGTAGGATAGTGATAATAGCCAACTTTTGATATACTTCTACTGCTGAAGAAGCAGACAATTAAATAGTAAATATAAAGGATGTCTTAATAAAATGAATGAACCAACTTTTTTTGAAAAAATAAAACAACAATTGAAACTCTTTTGGAAGTGGCTTAAGCCCTATCTTAGGATAGCTAGGCAACAGATAAGCCGAGTATGGAAAAAATATCACTTTACTAAAATTTTAATTTTGCTTATTTTAACTATTTCATTAGTTAGCAGCGTATATTTATTATACCTTGCTAAAACAGCAAATGTATCCACATTAAAAGCTGGCCTTGAACAGACAACGACTGTTTACGATGTGGATGGTGAAGAAGCAGGAACGCTCTATTCGCATAAAGGGTCATTTGTTTCAATAGACCATATTTCTCCTTCTATTCAAGCAACCGTTATTTCAACTGAAGACAAACGTTTTTATGACCATAATGGGTTTGACATTATCGGAATAGGCCGTTCAGCCGTTGGATTTGTGTTAAACGGCGGAAAAATAAGCGGTGGAGGAAGTACAATTAGCCAGCAATTGGCTAAAAATGCTTATTTGACACTTGACCAAACCTTGATCCGTAAACTAAAAGAATTATTTTTAGCGATTGAAATCGAAAAGAAATACACCAAATCAGAGATATTAGAAATGTATTTGAATAATGCTTATTTTGGAAACGGCGTCTGGGGAGTAGAAGATGCGTCTCATAAGTATTTTGGGAAATCAGCAAGTGAAGTTTCTTTATCGGAAGCAGCAACGATTGCTGGAATGTTAAAAGCGCCAACTACTTATAATCCAAGAGACAATATGGAAAATGCTTTATCACGCCGAAATGTAGTGTTAGATTTATTGGTCAAAAATGAAGGTGTCACACCTGAAGCAGGTGAGGCGGCAAAAAATGAAACTTTGACATTGAACGATGATTATCAGCAAACTAATGGCTACCAATATCCTTATTATTTTGATGCAGTGGTGGAAGAAGCTATCAATAAGTATGGCCTTGGAGAAGAAGAAATTTTAAATAAAGGCTATAAAATCTATACATCTTTAAACCAAGACTATCAAAAGAGAATGGATCAAACTTATACAAACGATTGGCTGTTTGAAGATGCTGCAGATGGAACATTATTACAAAGCGGCTCAGTAGCAATGGATCCTAAAACAGGAGGAGTTTTGGCTATCATAGGAGGACGCGGCGAACATACTTTTAGAGGTTTTAATCGAGCTACGCAGATTAAACGCCAGCCAGGGTCTATAATGAAGCCGTTAGCCGTTTATACTCCAGCGCTTGAGTCAGGTTATGAAATGGACTCTCTATTAAAAGATGAAGAAGCTTCTTATGGTACGGATAACTATACGCCTAAAAATTATACCCATACGTACGCTGGAGAAGTTCCGATGTATCAAGCTTTAGCTCAAAGTTTAAATGCTCCAGCAGTTTGGCTGTTGGATCAGATTGGCTTAAATAAAGGAATTAAAAAAGTTGAAAAATTTGGGATTCCTGTTCAAGAAAAAGATAAATATTTAGGATTAGCTTTAGGAGGAACAACCGGCGGGGTTTCTCCTTTACAGATGGCCAGTGCATACACAACTTTTTCGAATGAAGGAGTACGCAGTGAAGGTTTCTTTATTACAAAAATCGTTGATGCGTCCGGTGCAGTAATCGTGAATCATACTGATCCAAAACAAACTAAAGTTACTTCTCCTAAAATAGCAGAAGAAATGACCAGTATGTTAATGGGAGTCTTTACCAATGGAACTGCCAGCAATAACGCACCAAACGGGTATACGATCGCAGGGAAAACTGGAAGCACAGAAGTGACATTCAATGAATCAGGCGGAACAACAGACCAATGGACGGTTGGTTATACACCCGATATTGTTGTAGCAACATGGATAGGTTTTGACGAAACAGATGAAAACCATTATATGGGAACAGGAAGTTCAACAGGTGTAGGTCCTTTATTTAAATTGGAAATGGAAAACATCTTACCAAAAACACCTCAAACAGCTTTTGGAACAGAGAATGCTGAAACATTAGTGCAATCTGAAGCAGAAGAAAACCCACAATGGAAAAAAGAGTTGAAAGACAATATTGACCAATGGAGCGGTCAGTTTAAAAATGGATTGGATCAGTTAAAAGACAAAACCGGAAAATGGATAGAGCGGTTTAAAAATCATTAATTTTACCAGGACAAGAAGAAAGAGTTTATTGGAAAAAATTAAATGGAAATGGTATAGTAAATAAGTGAATAAAAAATAACAGGAGAGTGATTTAGATTATGAACAACAATATTTATGATACAGCTAATCAACTTGAACAAGAATTAAGAACAACTGAAGCGTATGCTGATTTAAAAGCAGCTTTTGATTCAGTGAAAAATAATGCAGAAGCAAATGAAGTGTTTCAACAGTTCCAAGAAATCCAAATGAAATTACAACAAAAACAAATGTCCGGAGAAGAAATATTAGAAGAAGAAATTAAAGAAGCACAAGAAATGGCATTGAAATCTGGCGACAATGCGATAATCAAAGATCTAATGGAAGCTGAACAAAAATTAAGCACTCTAATAGATGATTTAAATCGTATTATTATGAAGCCTGTTCAAGATATTTACCAAGGATAAGCTAATAAAAAAAGTTCACTCAACTTGTGAAATGGTAGTGAACTTTTTTTATATTCCTACCTGAACATATGTGCCCTTCGAATAACGATAATAATTAGTTAAGAAAGGAAAGATAGTAGTGGTTCAATTTATTCATGGAGCTGATTTACATTTAGATAGTCCCTTTATCGGCTTGAAGTCTATGCCTGCTTTTATTTGGGAAGCCATTTACAATTCAACATTTCAAGCGCTGACTAAATTAGTTGATGTGGCAATCGAAAAAGAAGTTGATTTTGTATGTCTGGTTGGAGATATCTACGATAATGACGATCGAAGTGTTAAAGCTCAGGCCTATTTAAGAAATGAAATGGAACGTTTGAATAAATACCATATTCCGGTGTATTTGTTGCATGGGAATCATGACTACATAGAAAACCAAGGGTTGCATTTGAAAATGCCGGACAATGTGACTATATTTGGCGAACAAACGGAAACGCATTGGTTGACGACTAAACGAAATGAACGAGTAGCTCTTACAGGATTCAGCTACACAGAACGCTGGGTCAGAGAAAGAAAAATAACAGAATACCCAAAAAAATTTGCAGAAGCAGATTACCAAATTGGCTTATTACACGGATTTTCAGAAGGATTGGAATCAGAACACGGCAATTACGCTCCTTTTTCAATTGGAGAATTGAAAAGCAAACAGTATGATTATTGGGCATTGGGACATATTCACAAAAGGCAGCACCTATCTGAACATCCTCCAATTATCTATTCAGGAAATACTCAAGGACGCAGCAGCAAAGAAAATGGATCAAAAGGGTGTGAATGGGTCACACTTACGGATACAAAAGAAGAAATCGTTTTCTATCCAACGGGACCCATACAATGGGAACGCATTGAATTATCGATCAAAGGTTTAAAAACTCTTAATGAAGTTTACCAGCTTGTTCAAGAAACGATAACTCGCAAGAAAAATAAAGCATACAGTCTTTTTCTTTCCATCGCATTAAAAGATACCACTACCTTATTAGAAGGTGTTAGAAAGAAAATAAACAATGGTGAACTCCTAGAGGCACTACAGCAGATACCAAAAGAAACAGGATTTGTATGGGTATATCAAATTGAATTGACATCGGATAAAGAAGAAAAAACAACTTATGTCCAACTTTTTCCTGAAGAATGGCAAAAAGCACTGAAAGAAATCGAACAAGAAGCTAATTTTAATGAGTTGACTAATTCATTTTTTGATTACGCAGAAGCAGCTGAGTTACTTGAAACAAGAGATCAATTATACCGTGAAAAGATAATAGAAAATGCAAAGCAGCAAGTTCAATTTTTGTTAGGGTTTGAAGGAAGTGATGAAAATGAAAATTAAAACGATTGAGGTTTATGGTTTTGGAAAGTGGGTAAATCAAACATTTGAATCCGTAGATCAATTACAAATCTTTTATGGAGCGAACGAAGCAGGAAAAACGACTTTGATGGCATTTATCCATAGTATATTATTCGGTTTTCCAACTAAGCAAAGTTCTGAATTGCGTTATGAGCCAAGAAGCAGTGTGCAATATGGCGGTCGCCTTACCGTTTGCGATACTGTATATGGAGAAGCTACAATTGAACGCATAAAAGGGAAAGGCAACGGAGAAGTCACCGTGACCTTAGCAAATGGAGAAACTGGCTCTGATGCGTTACTTGAAAAAATAGTTTACGGAGTAGATAAAGCAACTTACCAAGCCTTATTTTCATTTAATCTTTTTGGACTTCAAAGAATACAACAGATGAATCGCTCCAAACTTAACCGCTATTTTTTAAGTGTCGGTACGCTTGGGAATGAACAGCTTTTAAAAGTAGCTGATAAATTTCAAGCAGATGCAGGAAAATTATATAAACAAACTGGAAGAGTTCCTGAAATCAATCAAAAAATGAGAGAAGTTGAAGAAAAAAGGCAGCAAGTTCGAACAGCAAAAGCGAAAAATGATGAGTACACAACCCTTTATACTCGAAAAGAAAAATACGAACAAGAAATTGCAGCTGTTAGGGGTTCACGAGATAAAGCAGAAAAACAGCTAGAACAACTTAGTCATTTAGCAGCAAATTGGCAACTTTTTTCTGAAATGCTATCCCTCCAACAAGAAATAAAAAAAATGGATTTAGTTAGTTTGCCTGAAGACGGATTGTACCAATTGAATCATCTAAATCAGTCTATTGAACACATCAGAATGGAAATAGTGCAAGAAAAAGAACGTTCTAAGCAAATAATGGAAAAAAATAAGTTAAAGCAGTCACAACAGGTATATTTAGCATACAAAGAAGACATACAGGACTTGATGGCTGCAATGGATACGGTCAAAGAAACGCTGCAAGAAAAAGAGTTTATTGAGCGGGAAATCCAAACAGAAACGAATCAGTTTGTACGAAGCAAGTTACAATTAGGACTGAATGTAGGACAAACTCTCCCGTTGCCTCAAACAGAAGAGCAAAAAAAGAATTACCATCAGCTTTATCAGGTGATGTCAAAAACAGCGCAAGACAACCAAATGATTGAAGAAAAAAGCGCCTTTTTAACTTTCCAAGAGAACTCCTTAACCCAACAACTAGATAAAATAGAGCCGCACTTATGGGAAAATCAACATTTTCAAGAAACTGAAAGCTATTATAAAAATAAACGAGCTTCTGATTTGTATCAAGGACAGGAAAATAAATTAAATAAGCGACCTAGCAAAAAGCAAATTAACCCAGCTCTTTTTAGTGGATCGATTGGTCTGATTATAGGAATTATAGGATCATTTATGAACGGGATTTCAGGAATCGGGTTGTCTATAATAGGGATACTTATGATCGTTTTGAGTGTTTTATGGGGATTCAAGAAAAACCAGGCTGTTTCTACAGAAACACAATCAGGTTATACCTATGAAGAATACATCAAGCAAAAGGAACTTCGAAAACAATGGCGTGGTGTTTTAGCAGAATTCGATCATGTAATGATGGAATTAAAACAAATAAATGAAGCATTAGAAAAAAATGTTCAGCAAAAATCAGAGTTCGAAAAAAATGTAAAACAAATCATTGAAGCTAATCATTATCCAGAAAATTTCTCTATCAGTGACTTAGTTGCACAACCAGACCCTTTTGAATTAGTGCGAGAACAGAAGCAGTCTATTGAAAAAAATGAAGAAACACACAATCAGTTAACAGAAAAACTTGCTCAATGGAAAGAACGTGCTCGGTTTCTAGAGTCTGTCATTTTTGTTGATTGGAATCATATCCCAGCTGTCATAGCGGGCATTATCCAATTTTACCAAGAAGCTGTAGCAGAAGAGCAAAAGCTTTTGGCAGTACATGAAAAAGAAGAAGAACGACAAAAACAGATAAAAAAATACGTTTATCAACAAAGAGAATTTGAACAACAGCGGTTGTCATTGTTTCAGGTAGTAAAAGCGAAAGATGAACAAGACTTCCGGAAAAAATTTGTTTTATTTGATCAATGGAAGCAGAAAAAAGATCGGTTAGCGTTGCTCAAACAGCAAGTATCAGCTGATATTGATTTATTAGAGCAGTACCGTGACCAGACAGACTTATTAGAACAAATTGAAAAAACTAAACATATGATTCAACAGTATAAGAAAAATGAAGAGCAACAGATTAATCAAAAAATCAAACAAGAAGTAGCTATGAAGGAATTAGAAAAAGGCGGTGCTTATTCTGTTCTATTGCAAGAATATGCGAATTTAAAAAGTGAATTACAAGAGTTGGTAGATAAGTGGGCAACATATAAAGTAGCTGCTGATTTAATTGAACGTGCACTTACACATGCTCGGAAAAATCGATTTCCTGAAACTATTCAAGATACAACAACTTTCTTTAAGATGCTGACAAAGAATAATTATCAAAATGTTTTCATAAAAGAAAATAGAATAGAAGTCAAACGGCAAGATGGAGTTATTTTTGATGCAGCCGAATTGTCTCAAGGAACAGCAGAACAGTTATATGTTGCTTTGCGGTTTGCTTTTGTTAAAAATGCAAGTGATATAGTTTGTTTGCCATTAATGATCGATGACGGATTTGTTAATTTTGATCAAAGTCGTAAAACTCAAATGCTGGAATTAATGAAACAAGTAAGTGAAACAACACAAGTACTTTATTTTACTTTTGATGAACAAATGTTGTCTAAGTTTCGAAAAGAGCAAATAGAAATGTTATACTGATTACAATAGAAAGCGAGGGAGCCTAATGGATAAAAAATTATTTGAATACAATGTAGACGAAACCTTCGAACTGTATTTATTGATTAAAGCTGCGGATATTCGAGTAGCAAAAAATGGAAAGAAATTCATTGCTTTTACTTTTCAAGATACGAGTGGACAAATGGATGGGAAATTTTGGGACGCTTCTGAAGAAGATATTGCAGCCTTAACTGCTGGAAATGTCGTAAAGCTTTCAGGGAAAAGAGAATTATACCAGGGGAAACCTCAAATCAAAATATTTAAAGTACGAGTAACGAAAGCAGGGGAACCCAATACACCTGATCTTTTCATAGAACGAGCTCCATTAAAAAAAGAAGACATGATGGAAGAAATCAATGAAACGCTTTTCGAAATCACTAATGCTAATATGAACCGAATTGTTCGTTATCTTTTAAATCAATATCAAAAAGATTTTTTTCAGTATCCAGCTGCAAAACGTTTTCACCATGCATTCATGGGAGGCTTAGCTTTTCATACGATTTCAATGTTGAGAATAGCGAAATCGATTGCAAATCAGTATGAGGATATTAACAAACCCCTGTTGTTTTCAGGAGTTATTTTACATGATTTAGGAAAAGTCATTGAATTATCTGGTCCTATTTCAACAGAATATACGCTAGAAGGAAATTTGATTGGGCATATCGTTATCCTAGATGAAGTTATTACAAAAGCTTGCCAAACACTTAAAATTGATGATAAAAGTGAAGATGTTATTTTGCTAAAACACATGATTTTAGCTCACCATGGGAAATTAGAGTATGGATCACCCGTTCAGCCAAAACTAAAAGAAGCAGAAATTCTATTTATGATCGACAATTTGGATGCTACGATCAATATGTTGGATGGAACGTTAAGCAGAACAGAGCCAGGAGCCTTTACTGAACGTATTTTTGGTTTAGACAATCGGATATTTTATAAGCCGCAGCTAAGTGAAAAAATCGATGAAGATTAAAAACAAAAGACCAACAGGAAATCGAGATTTCGATTTCCTATTGGTCTTTTACATGTTACTAGTATTATTTTTCAGAGCTTTCAGAATCAGCAGTACTTGAGTCAGTAGCTTTTGAATCTGAAGCTTTTGATTCTGTTGTACTTGATGAAGTATCGCTTGATTTTAAATAGCCATCCATTGCAGTAGAAAGGTCTTCATCATTAATCACTACATTAGCATCTTGCATAATAGTAGATAGTATTTCTTGAATTCCGGCACTATCAGCTAATTTTTCTTGAAGCAATTGGTCTTCAATTGTCTTACGTTCTTCTTTCAACGAACCTTTTTCTGGTTTTTTAACCATTTTAATGATGTGGTAACCATATTCAGATTTTACCGGTTCAGTTGTTATTTTTCCTTCATCTAGCTTAGCAGCTGCCTCTTCAAATTCTGGCACCATTTCTCCGGTAGAAAATGTCAATTCGCCACCATTTTCAGCAGTACCGGTGTCTGTTGAGTTTTCTTTTGCAAGCGTAGCAAAATCAGCACCATCATTTAATTGTTTAATCAAATCTTTTGCTTTATCTTCATCAGCAACAAGAATATGTGCAGCCGTCATTGGAGGCGTGTACGCATCATAAGCAGTTTGAATTTCTTCATCTGTAAATTTAGTGTGGTCCTTGACAGCAGCTTCAATCAATAAGTTTAAACGGATAGTGTCTTTGTATGAAGAATCAGTAAAGCCTGATGAAGCAAGGACATTTTTAAATACATCTGCTCCGCCATAAGATTCTTCTTGTTTTTTATATTCCGCGTTTACTTTTTTATCCGTAACAGTTTTTCCATATTTTTCGGTTAAGACATCTTTAATAATCAATTGTTGTAAAGTAGAAGAACCTGCAGTTGTTTTCATTGCTTCATATAATTCATCTTGTGAAATTTTACCAGCAGTTGTAGAAGCAACTGTATTGTCTGCACAACCAGCAATTGCCAAACCGGCTAAAACTGTTGCAGTTGTTAAAATAAGTTTTTTCATTATAAATATACACATCCATTTCTTTTTTTTCGCTGTTCAACATGTTTCCAATCACAAGTACTAATATACCACAACCATTTAAATAAAAAAAACAAAATCGAGCAAACCTCAATAAAGTCTTTTAAAAATCACAAAAAAAACATAAAATAATAAAAGATAAATAAAAAAAACGGACTGAATTGCTCATGCTCAATCCGTTCCGTTTTGTTTGTTTAGTTTTGAGAAGTTACTTCTTGGCTTAGATCTTCGACATCCTTAGATAATTTTTCAGCTTGTTCTTGAATTCGTCTCATCCGAGGTTCCGCCTGGTAAGTAAAATCTTCTACAGATTCAGTGACTTCTTCTGTAAACTCTTCTACTAAAGCTTTGCCTTCGTTTGTAAGAACTGAAACAGCATCTTTTAAGTCATTTACGCTTTTTGATACATCATCGACTAAAACAGTAGTATCATCAATATAATCTAGTAGCATTTCTCTATTTTGTTCACCAGAACGAGGGGTATTCAATAAAGTATACGCTCCGCCCACTAGTGAACCAAAAATAAGTCCTTTTAAAAATTCTTTTGCCATGGTTATCCCTCCATTTTTTCTTTAATTGATGCAGCAATTGCATCTAATTCAGCAGCTGTGTATTTCTCTGAATGATCACCAAACATGATACTAAAATCATCTCTCACAGTGTAGCGCGGTAACAAATGAATGTGACTATGAAAAACAGACTGATACGCTACCGATCCATTGTTGCTCATAATGTTCATTCCCGTAATTGCTGGGTTAGACTGTTCAATGGCTCGTGCGATTTTAGGAATACGAGAAAAAACAGATGCTGCCATTTCTTCATCATATTCAAAAATATCCCTTACATGCTTTTTTGGAACGACTAAAGTATGTCCAGGCGTTACTTGTGTTAAATCAAGGAAGGCAACAACTTCTTCATCTTCATAAACTTTACGACTTGGGATCTCATTATTGATAATTTTACAAAAAATACAATCTGTCACGGAATGCCCTTCTTTCTTATTAAGATTTAGTTAGCAAATGTGTTAATCTATTCAATCAGTTCATCTTTCCATTTTAAGGATTATAAGTCTTCATAATAAATGTATCACAAAAATTAAATAAAGTGAAACGGTAACAAACAGAGAAACGAGAAAGCTTCTCTTATTATAGTATGGTACAATAAAAAAACAAGTAAAGAAAATGAGGGGGAGAGAGTGTTAATGAGTTTAAAAGTCTCGCATGTTACAGGAGGTTATAGTCAAATACCTGTTTTAAAAGATGTTTCTTTTGAAGTAAATGACGGAGAGCTGATTGGGTTAATTGGCCTTAATGGAGCAGGAAAAAGTACGATTATCAAACACATTATCGGCTTAATGAACCCATCTAAAGGAGAAATCAAACTAGATGGACAGACCCTAAAAGAAAACATTACTGCTTATCGAAAAAAAATCGGTTATATACCTGAAACACCTATTCTTTATGAAGAATTAACGTTACGGGAACACATTGAAATTACAGGAATGGCTTATGATATACCTGCAGATATTGCTTTTTCAAGGGCAGAGAAATTGCTGAAAAAATTTCGATTAGAAAAAAAGCTAGATTGGTTTCCAGCCAATTTTTCTAAAGGTATGAAACAAAAAGTTATGATTTTGTGTGCATTTTTGATTGAGCCCAGTCTATATATTATTGATGAACCTTTTGTTGGTCTAGACCCGCTAGGAATCAATGCATTATTGGAGTTGATGAATGAGATGAAACGCCAGGGAGCTTCTATACTAATGTCTACGCATATTTTAGCCACCGCCGAAAGACAATGCGACCGGTTTGTTTTGCTTCATGAAGGCGTCATTCGTGCTGAAGGGACTTTAGAAGATTTAAGAGCTGCCTTTGATATGCCGCTTGCTACATTAGATGAGATCTATCTTCAGTTGACTCAAGAAGAGGATGTTCAAGTATGATGAATAACTTATGGAAAAAAAGAGTTGCGCAACACCAAAAAAAAATGATGCGGTATTTAAAATATGTTCTGAATGATCATTTTGTTATTGTTTGTTTATTTTTAGTAGGTGCATTAGGATACGTTTATTCTGAGTCTTTAAAAAGTCTGCCAGAAAATTTTCATTATGCAAAGTGGATAGCAGTTGTTGTTTTTACAGGGATGCTTTTTATTGGAAAGTTAGCTACTCTTCTCCAATCTGCGGATACAGTTTTTTTGCTTCCGAAAGAAAAAGAATTGAAAGGTTATTTGCATTTAGCTAAACGATATAGTTTTTTATTACCTATTATCGTGATTCTTCTAGGAACAGGAATCACGATGCCGTTGTTAGTAGCAGCTGAGGCATTTAATTTTGCAGATATGCTTTATTTTGTAGTATACTTGTTCTTGATGAAAAATAATGAATTTGATATTCAAGGCTTTTGTATGCGCCTGTCCTCCTCAACAGCCAGACGAAAAATAAAGTTTTTGTTTTTTATTGCTGCATTGGTCGGCAGTATCTTACTAGTTTTCGTGTCGCCGTTTTTAGGAATTTTGTATGCTGTTCTTTTGCAATTTGGATGGTATAGATACGAACTGACTTTATCTGAAGGTTTACCGTATCAATGGCAACAAATGGTTACACAAGAGAGCCAACGAGTTCAGCGTATTTATCAATTTATCAATTTATTTACAGATGTGCCAATTTTAAAAAGTAGTACAAAGAGGCGCCGTTACATGGATGTTTTCTTGAAAAATAGTAAAAAAGAGCACAAAAATACGTTCCACTACCTTTATACGCGTGCTTTTATACGTGGAACAGAATATAGCGGACTTTTTTTTCGATTGGCTCTAATAGCAATAGGATTGACTGTATTTGTTAAGCCGTTTTTACTGAATTTGTTTTTAGCAGTAGTATTTTTATACTTAACTGGTTTTCAATTAGCACCATTGTATTTTCATTTTGATAATAATGCAGTAACTGTCTTATATCCAGTTGATCAGAATCAAAAACTTAAAGCCATAAAAAAAACAATTCTCGTTATATTGATCGGTGAAAGCTGCGGTATTGGAATTGCGGCTTTATTTGTTTTTACATTATCAGAAAGCCTAGCTTTTATTATTTTAATGTTTTTATTCTGCATTTTTTTCAGTTACTTTTATCTGCCAAAAAGAATAAAGAAGATGGAAAAGACACGTTATTTTTAAACTAAAAGAACAGGCAGCTGATTTTTGTATTCACAAAGGTAATAAAAATAAAAAACTAACACATGTATTATTAATTTAAGCGGAAGAGGCGGAAACATGAAAGTTATTTGGAATAATCAACTTGTTGAACGAGATACTGTTGTCATTGATATGGAAGACAGAGGGTATCAATTTGCTGATGGTCTTTATGAAGTGATTCGGGCTTACAATGGGACTTTTTTTACGCTAGATGAACACATAGATCGTTTGTTTAAGGGAGCAGAAAAGATTGACTTGATTTTACCTTTTACAAAACCAGAACTAAAAAACTTGTTACACGAATTGATAAAAGTCAATCAACTTTCTACAGGAAATGTTTACTTACAAGTAACTAGAGGAATTGCGAGTCCCAGAAACCATGGGTATCCCGATTTGGCAGTTACTGCTCCAGTAGTTACGGCAACGACAACCAATGTTCCACGAGACAAAGAAAAAATGGAAAAAGGGATCACTGCCATTACTCTTCCGGATACGCGTTGGTTGCATTGTGATATAAAATCTATTAGTTTGTTAGGAAATATCATGGCTAAGCATGAGGCGCATAAACTAGGAAAAGATGAGTCAATTCTTCACCGTGAAGGAAATGTAACAGAATGTTCTTCTTCCAATCTATCAATAATTAAAGATGGAGTGCTTTATTCTCATCCTGACGGGAACCTGATTTTGCCAGGTATAACAAAATTGGTCTTGTTAAAAGTCGCTAGAAAAGCAGGAATTCCCGTAAGAGAAGAAGTATTCACTCTTGAACAATTAAAAGAGGCTGATGAGGTTTTTGCTTCCAGCACAACCATGGAAGCCATGCCGGTAATTGAAATTGATGGAGTACCAATAGGTAACGGTCAATGCGGACCTGTTGTAAAAAGACTGCAGGAACTCTATACTAGTGCAGTAGAGGCACAATGTGGTAAGATTAATTGAGCGGACAAAATTTAATCGGAAACAATTAAATTGATGAGATTTTTATAGAAACGCGATTCTTGGTACTCAAGAATCAGCGTTTTTTAACTGATTATAAAAAGGGAGTGACTTTATGGAAAGTCAGATAGAAAAAGAACCTATGCAATTGAAACAAATTATTTCGATTTTAGGTGTTATTATAATGGGAACATTCGTTACTATTCTAAATCAAACTTTGATGAGCACAGCGTTGCCCAGTATTATGCGAGAATTTTCGATTACTCCAAATCAAGGACAATGGTTAACGACTGCTTACATGTTGATTAACGGAATCATGGTGCCTATCACAGCTTACTTAGTCAATCGTTTTACAACTCGGCAACTCTACCTTTTCGCAATGAGCGTTTTTTCAATTGGTACATTTGTTGCAGCTACTTCTCAAGTCTATAGTGTTTTAATTATGGGACGAATGATACAAGCAGTAGGAGCAGGAATTGTTTTACCTTTACAAATGATTGTTGTGCTCTATATGTTCCCGATTGAAAAACGCGGAGCCGCAATGGGACTGATCGGTTTGGCAATGAATTTTGCGCCTGCTATCGGTCCGACTTTTTCAGGCTGGGTAGTCCAAAATTACCATTGGAACATGATTTTTTATTTTATTTTACCCTTTGCAATTTTAGATGTTATCGTTGCTTTCTTTGTATTGAAAAATGTAGGAGAACTAAGTCGGCCGCGTCTAGATTGGCTTAGTGTCATTTACTCAACAGTTGGTTTTGGCGGCTTGTTGTTTGGTTTCAGTAATGCTTCTTCAAATCCGTTTTTCAGTATAAATGTAGCTCTGGCAATAGCTGTTGGAGCGGCAGCCATCATTTTGCTGGTTAGAAGGAGTAATAAGATCGACTCTCCATTATTGGATTTTAAAGTCTTTAGCTATCGAGGATACCGTCTGAATTTAATGATTTCTTTTGTTATTACAGCGGGCTTATACGGAGCGATCATTCTATTGCCGATTTACTTCCAAACTATTCGAGGATTATCACCCATGCAATCAGGGATGGTTTTACTTCCGGGATCCATTATCATTGCTGTAATGAGCCCGGTTACTGGTCGGCTTTTTGATAAATACGGCGGCAAGAAATTAGCCGTAATCGGTTTATTGTTAATCACGACAACAACGTTACTATTTGGCTTTGTTGATTTAAAAACAACGATCAAAACACTGGTGATTTTACAAATGTTCCGTTCATTAGGTTTTTCTTTAACTTTAATGCCGCTGCAAACAGCTGCATTCAATGCGGTACCACTTACAATGGCACCAGATGCTTCAGCAATGTTCAATACGCAGCGTCAACTAGCAGGATCAATGGGGACAGCGTTATTTGTAGTAGTGATGACATTAGCTTCAAATAGTAATGCTGCTAAGGCCTTGCACTCAACTCAATTAGCTGACTTAGCTGGTTTTCAAGCGGTCTTTCTCTTAGTCGGAGTTTTCTCATTCATCGCGTTGATCATGACTTTCTTTATCAGAGAAAATCCTATTATTCCAGATAACATTACTACACATACTAAGTAACTAAATTAAAAATGCTCAAAAAAGCTTGCAGAAGGCATTATCTTTCTGCAAGCTTTTAAATTAGCTTTTTCCTTCTTTTCTTAAATGAGCTACGGCTGACTAAGAAGACGTGGGAGTTTAGCATAAGAAAAAGTAAACGCAGCTTAAAAAGGATCGGATTCAAAATGAATAATCAAAAAAGAACGTATATGCGCTTGACGGAATTAAAAATTCTATCTAAAATAGAAAAGAACAGAATGATAGATGTCTTTTGTGATATCTGTCTTTTTTTGTCTACAGGGAAAAGTAGTTGAATATAAAACAGGGAATGATAGGGTATGGATTTTGAAATTGATTCTGGATGGAAGTTGCATCCAGTTGGTGGTGATACAGGACAGGCATATATGGGGATCAGAGCAGAGGAAAAGCTTTTTTTGAAGCGGAATTCTTCGCCTTTTTTAGCTGCGCTTTCTGTTGAAGGCATTACTCCACGATTAATTTGGACGAAACGTATTGGAAATGGAGATGTTTTAACAGCACAAGAATGGTTAAACGGTCGAACTCTTAAAAGCAAAGAAATGTCATCTCCTGAAGTTGCACAACTACTCAGCCGTATTCATACTTCCGAGCCATTAAGAAGAATGCTTGCGCGCGTAGGTGGAGAAGAAGTAACTCCTCAGCGCCTGCTTCAAGAATATGAAAATGATTTACCGCATGACTTAAAAATTCACCCATTATTGAATGACATTCTACTTAAATTAAAAAGTGAAGTTGGCATGATGAAAACTGTTACGCCAAGAGTTTGTCATGGTGACATCTACCAAAAAAACTGGTTGTTATCTGATCAAAATAGATTGTACTTAGTTGACTGGGACTCAGCTATGTTAGCTGACCCGGCAATGGATTTAAGTATGTTGCTTTTTCAATATGTGGAAAGAGAAGATTGGCCTGGCTGGTTAGAACACTACGGAGTCACAGTCACTGACGAACTGATCAAACGTGTGACGTGGTATGCTGCCATGAATTATTTAGCTCAAACTAAACGACATCATCACGAAGCACGATTTTACGAAATGAATCAAGACATTTTAAAATTACAGACGCTTCATCAATTAGCAAAAGATGAGAATAATTAGGATCCTCTTCGTGATTCAGAAGAGGGTCCTAATTATTTAGCGTGATCTGAGGAAAAGAAAAACGAAATAGGATAGGAGAATAAACATGCGATTAAGAAAGAAGCCAGGTGCACCAGCTAAAATAGCTGAATATTCACAGTATATTGCCAATACACCTGAAGAATGGGTTGGAAGATGGCATGAACGGTTTAAGAATTCTCACCCGATTCATATAGAAGTAGGAACAGGTAAAGGACGTTTTATAACTGAAATGGCTAAGCAACATCCTGAAATTAATTATATTGGAGTTGAACTCCAAGAAAGTGTAATAGTAGTTGCGTTAGATAAGCTGATTGAAACAGCATTGCCAAATCTACAGTTATTACACGTGAACGGTGGTTCGTTAACACAGTATTTTGCTAAAGGAGAAGTAGATCAAATTTATTTAAATTTCTCAGATCCTTGGCCGAAAAAGCGACATGAAAAGCGTCGCCTAACGTACCCTTCGTTTTTAACGAATTATGAAGAAGTACTTGTTCCGGAAGGCGAAATCCATTTTAAAACAGATAATCAAGGGTTATTTGAATACTCATTAACTAGCTTCTCTAAGTATGGCATGATTTTAGAACAAGTGTGGTTAAATCTACATGAAAGTGATTTTGAAGGAAATATCATGACAGAGTACGAGGAAAAATTTTCTAACCGTGGTCAGCGTATTTATCGAGTAGTGGCAAAGTTTCCTAAAAGAGGGTAAAAAAAAGCTGAAAAGGCTTCTTTAAAAGAAACCTTTTCAGCTTTTCTTACTGAGTAGGGTATTATAATTTTTTTGCATTCAATGTCTAGCGGGACAAGCCTGCCTCTCGGAAATTAGATAAATAAGGGCCTAAAGTCTCGCTATGCGAGCTTGTCCCGTTTTTCTTACTTCATTAAATGCGATAGATATCTAAAATACTGCCAGAATAAGCATCGGCAATAAACTCATATTGGACTAACTGATCTTCTTCCATTCTGGAAATTCCGCCGTAGTAAACATCTGTTTTGAGAGCAAATTTTTGAAGAGGTACTTTCTTTAATTCGATCCAAGACCCTTCGATCGGACCTTCTTTTAAAAATAATTTTTTTACATCTGTTAAAATGTGATCGCCATTGATGGCTTTATTTTTTTGAATGTACCGGCTCAAAAAATAACCGCAAGCTATGCCTGCACCGAACAAAAACCCACTGGCTGCTGTATAACTCGTTACTTTTTTATCTATATTTATCATGTTATCCCGCCCTTTCAAGCAGCTTATTGTCTTCCAATCAGTATACTACTTATTGAAAAAAAAGTCTTCTATCTTAAATTTTAAGGATAAGTAAGGTATAATAACAATGGAAGCAATTATCATGAGAAGGGAGATCATAAAAGTAAGAAGGACTTTTATGAATACATAAGTAATGGAAAATAATACATTTGAACTGATTAAAAAAATGACAGAACTACAAGGGACCAGTGGTTTTGAACACCGGGTCCGTGAAGAAATGCGTAAGCAATTAACTCCTTTAGTTGATGAAGTAAGACAAGATGGACTAGGCGGAATATTTGGTATTCGAAAAAGCAAAGCAGAAAATGCTCCAAGAATCATGGTAGCGGCTCATATGGATGAAGTTGGGTTTATGTTAGCTCGTATTACTGAGCAAGGGTTATTCAATGTGGTTCCTCTGGGCGGATGGAACCCTTATGTTGTTTCAGCTCAACGGTTTACTTTGCAAACAGCCAAAGGAGACTATCCCTGCGTTTCTTCTTCTGTCCCACCACATTTATTAAGAGGAAAAGACGGTAAAACCGGAAAAATAGAAATCAGCGATATTCTTTTTGATGCAGGATTTGATTCTAAAGAAGAAGCTGAAGCCTTCGGTGTTCGACCTGGCGATACAATTGTGCCAGATGTTGAAACGGTTAAAATGGCTAATGGGAAAAAAATACTAGGGAAAGCTTGGGATAATCGTTATGGAACGACAGTAGTGATAGAAGCATTAAAAGAACTGGCTGGCGAAGAGTTGCCTAATACGTTGATTGCAGGAGCAAATGTTCAAGAAGAAGTAGGTTTACGGGGAACTAAAGGAGCTGTTCACCAATTCAAACCAGATTTGTTTTTCGCTGTCGATTGTTCAGCAGCAGATGACTTAACAGGTGATAAAGCAAGCTACGGTCATTTAGGAGAAGGTTTTTTACTTAGAATCCAAGATCCTGGAATGATCACATTAAAAGGAATGCGTGAATTTTTATTAGATACAGCGGAAACAAACCATATTCCTTACCAGTATTTTGTTTCAAAAGGCGGAACAGATGCTGGAGCAGCTCAATTAATGAATAATGGCGTTCCGAGTGCTGTGATTGGAGTTTGTGCTCGGTATATACACACTCATCAAACCGTTTTTCATATTGATGATTATGCAGCAGCTAAAGAGATGGTCTTACAAATTGCACGTACTTTGGACCGCAGCACATTTGAAACAATTATGAAAAATAATTAATCAGACAGGAAGCGATAGCGATGCAAAAATTAACAACAATTGAGGAATTTCATTCTTTAACTACAGAAGAAAAAGTTATTTTTTTCTTTACAGCGGATTGGTGCAGCGATTGTAATTTTATTAAACCCTTTATACCAGAGATAGTCGAAGACCATCCAGAAATCCAGTTTATTGAAGTGGATCGAGATCAGTTTCTTGACTTATGTGGAGATTTAGCTGTTTTTGGTATTCCTAGTTTTATTGCTTTCGAAAATGGACACGAAGTAGGACGTTTTGTCAGTAAAGACCGCAAAACAAAAACAGAAATTGAAGCTTTTATTCAATCTTTAGACAACCTTGAATAAAAGTCGATGAAAGTATTAAGGAGATGAGAAGATGGAAACAACTATACAACAGTATGCTCACGTTCTAGTGGCGGTCGATGGAAGCGAGTCAGCTAAAGAGGCTTTTGAAAAAGCTGTTTTAATTGCTAAAAGAAACAATAGTGAGTTGATCATTGCGCACGTCATTGATTCAAGTTCTTATAATATGGGAATTGAAAGTGCCAATTTTGATGTTATTGAATTTGATGCGGCTGAAATGGAAAACTTATTGATTGAATATCAAGACAAAGCAGCTGAAGCTAAAGTACGATCAGTTAAAACTGAATTATTTAAAGGGTCTCCAAAATTATTATTAACTCAAGAAATTCCAGAAAAATACCATGCAGACTTAATCATCGTGGGAAGCACAGGGTTAAATATGATTGAACGCTGGATGATTGGAAGCGTAAGCGAATATATTATTCGACATGCTCCTTGCGATGTGCTAGTTGTTAGAAATACTGAAAAGGATGATAAAAACAGATGATAATTAGTAGTTATAACAGAAACGGTGTTGGCGATACGCTAATGATTATGACAGGTAACAGTGTGTTCTCAGAACAAAACTCTGAAACAAAAGGGAATGTTACTCGTATTTTCAAAGAAGAGACAAAAGAAACAGTAGGATACAACTTTTTTACTATTTCAGAGCTCATAAAAATTGAGGGGAAAGGGTCCATTACATTATCTGCAGATCAAGTAGCCCGTTTAAATGAACACCTGTTAAGTGTTGGTTTTGATGAGCAGCTTGAAGCAGATGAAGAACCTAAGTTTGTTGTCGGTGATGTCAAAGAGTGCAAACCACATCCAAATTCCGATCATTTATCGATTACGCAGATTGAAATAGATGACCAGCAGGTTGTGCAAATCGTCTGCGGAGCCTCCAATATTGCTGCAGGGCAAAAAGTTGTTGTGGCTAAAGTCGGAGCGATGATGCCAAATGGATTAGTCATTTGGGATGGAGAATTGAGAGGCGAACCAAGTCATGGTATGGTTTGTTCAGCCAAAGAATTAGGAATAGAAGCTGAAACAACTAAAAAAGGAATTTTAGTTTTAGATGAAAATGCTGTAACAGGTTCAGCGTTCAAAACTAAATAATAGTCTAAGAAGAGATAAAGGGAGTAAGAAAAATCTTACCCTCTTTATTTCTTTTTGTTTAAAACTTGCTTTTTAGCTAGCTGTTTGAGATTAGCTCTATAAGGATAGAGTAATCTGTGTTAAACTAAAACACGAATACCAGAGAGGAAAGGAGCGTCATCATGGCAAAATATGATGGACCAAGTTACCACAAAGGCCAAAAACGGTCAAATAAATCCAAGTTTCCTTTCTATCGTGACTCTGTACGCGTAACGAAGAAAGATAACCTTTTTGATCGCACTAAGACCTCTAAGTTTGAACAACCTGTCAAAATAGGCAAAGAGATGTCAGCTAGAGAACCAGAAACGTTGTTTTCTGAGTTCGTTAATCAAAATAACTTAGAACGGAAACAACGATTAAGGCAGACTAGAAAAGTAGCTGTCAAAAAAACAGAAGCAGCTGAATCAAATCAATCATCTGATCAGAAATCAACAAAAAGATTTTTAAAAGAAGAAACAGCATTAGTGCAAAATGGACGGAGCTCAACTCCTTTTAAAGTACAAAAAATTCCTTCTCCGTATTATGGTTTTCAGCAAAGAAATGAAAATGACGATTTTAAAATCAATTATAAAAAGATTGCTGGAAATTTTAAAAAAGAAGCAGGCGACTTTATTTTATTGGCGGATCACTTATCCAGTACAGTGCAAGAGTTATTTGCTGAAAAACAATCAAGTGCTTTAATTAAACCTTCTGAAACTAATGTAGTCGTTAAAAAAGCTGAGGATGAAAAGCAGCCAGTGGTTTCTTCTCATTTGCAAAAACGTACTTTGCGCCGTTCTTTAGCGGGCATGATTGAAGAAGATCAAAACACCCAATTGAATCATGGGAAAAATGTGAGCAGCTATTTTATGAAAAGCGATCCTGTAGTTGCCTCTGAACCAATTGAGAAATTGAATGCATTATCTTTGTCATCAGGAAAAATAAAAGCAGAAGCGAAAAGCGAACAATTCCCTAGTTTAAATCAAGAGAAGGAAGTAGAAGTAGCTGAAGTAAAAAATGAAGAAGCAACTCAAGAAAAACAGCAAGAAACGAATATAGTACAAGAACATACACAAGAACGCTCTCCAGAAGAAATTGAAATGCTGGAAATTGAAGCGGCTTTAAGCCGGTTGCGTTATTTAGATCAACAGACCTTTAATGCAAAACCATCTAGGCAAACAGAGCCTCAATTCGCTGCAGAACTTTCTAATACAAACCATAAGAAAGAAAATATGGACCAACTTCCAGCAGAAGACCACTCCACTGAGGATGTGGCTGATTTAATAGAAGAGAGTGTTTCCCAAGAAAATACGTTAATTGAAAACCAATCCGAACGGATTGAAATGGAAATACTTGATCCAGAAGAACGAATTGAAAAAGAGGACAGCATAATTTTAGCAGAAAATGAACCTGAAACAGATTCTGTTGCACAAACCAATGAGTTGATCTTATCTGAAACAGCTTCACTAATTGAAGAGCAGGAAACAGGTGAAAAAGACAAAAATTCAGCCTTTATACCAGCTACTCCACTAACTAGTGAATTGGAGGAAGAAGCCTTACGTACTTATCAATTTCCTCCTTTGGAATTATTGAACCCTCCTGTTGAGTTTCAAAGCAACGCAGTAGACGATTGGGTATTAGGTCAAGCTGAACTCCTCAATGAAACGTTAGATGCTTTTAATGTCAATGCTCAAGTAGTAGGATGGACAGTAGGACCAGCTGTTACCCAATTTGAATTGCAATTAGGTCGCGGCGTTAAAGTAAATAAGATTACGAATTTATCAGATGATTTAAAGCTGTCTTTAGCTGCTAAAGATATCCGTATCGAAGCTCCTATTCCAGGTAAAAGCACAGTAGGTGTAGAAATACCAAATCGAGATTCAAGACCAGTCATGCTTTCGGAAGTTATGGAAAGTGAAAAATTCTCGAAAAGTACTTCTCCATTGACTGTAGCCATTGGCGTGAATTTGTCAGGGGAGGCAATTGTTTCAACTCTTGATAAAATGCCGCATGGGTTAATTGCAGGAGCAACTGGATCAGGAAAAAGTGTCTTTATTAATTCTATTTTAATCAGTTTGCTTTATAAAGCTAAACCAAGTGAAGTTAAAATGATTCTGATTGATCCTAAAGCAGTAGAGTTAGCACCTTACAATGCGATTCCTCACCTATTGTCTCCGGTTATTTCAGAACCTAAAGCGGCTAGCGAAGCTTTAAAATGGGCCGTCAATGAAATGGAAGAGCGGTATCAAAAACTAGCAGCTGCTGGTGTCAGGAATATTCAACGATTTAATGAAAAAGCTGAGGAGCGGGGCGAATACGGATTGAAGTTGCCGTATATTGTGATTGTAATTGATGAATTAGCTGATTTAATGATGGTAGCGAGTAATGATGTTCAAGATTCGATTGCGCGCATTACTCAAAAAGCCCGAGCTGCAGGAATTCACTTGTTAGTAGCCACGCAACGACCGAGTGTAGATGTAATCACAGGAACCATTAAAAATAACATTCCAACGCGTGTTGCTTTTATGGTGTCAAGCCAAGTTGATTCACGGACCATTATGGATACTGGCGGTGCTGAGAAATTACTAGGCAGAGGCGATATGCTGTTTCTTGAAAATGGGGCTAGCCAACCGATACGTATTCAAGGTACGTATGTTGAAAAAGAAATTGATTCGATTGTAAAGCATGTAAAAGAGCAACGAAAAACATCTTACTTGTTTGAACCTGAAACACTGTTAAGCCGAGTAGAAGCGATTGAAGGGAAAGATGAACTATATGACGAGATTTTATCTTTTATTATTAATGAAGGCCAAGTTTCTGCTTCTTCTTTACAAAGAAAGTTTAAAATTGGGTTTAATCGAGCATCTAATTTAATCGAAACACTCGAAAGTGAAAATCTGATTTCAGGAAATAAAGGATCAAAACCAAGAGATGTTTTTATTACAAAAAGTGATTACGAAGCCTCTCAACTGTAAATAAAAAGAAGAAGGCCATCCTTCTTCTTTTTGTTTGGACAAGATTTGATTTTTAAATAAAAGTATAATTAAGATAAAGAAAGAAATCGATTATTGTTAGGCGAAAAAAAAAAATCGTGGTATACTGTATTCGTTGTATTTTTCACTATTTTTCAATCCGCTTATTTGTTAATGATGAATAAGCTTAAAAAAACAATTTGAACTATTTACAAATAATCAAAGTAGCTAAAATTAATGGAGGCTTCATAAAATGAATAATGAAACTACCTATCATTTTGTTGGAATTAAAGGTTCTGGTATGAGTGCATTGGCATTGATCCTTCATGACAAAGGATTTAAAGTCCAAGGTTCTGATGTAGAGAAATACTTTTTTACACAAAAAAACATAGAAGAAGTAAAAATACCTATTCTACCTTTTGATAAAAAAAACATACATGATGGACTAACGGTTATCGCTGGAAATGCATTTTCAGACGATCACGAAGAAATCAAAGCAGCAATAGAACAAGGATTGCCAGTTATACGTTATCATGACTTTATTGGGAATCTCTTAAAGAATTATACGAGTATCACTGTTACAGGGTCGCATGGGAAAACAAGTACAACAGGCTTGTTGGCGCATGTGATGAGTACGATTAAGGATACAAGCTATTTAATCGGTGATGGTACGGGGCATGGCGTTCCTAATGCTGAATACTTTGCATTAGAAGCTTGTGAATACCGCCGTCACTTTCTAGCTTATCACCCAGATTATGCGATTATTACCAACATTGATTATGATCATCCTGATTACTTTACGAGTCTGGAAGATGTTACAGAAGCCTTTGAGACAATGGCTCAACAAGTACAAAAAGCGATCATTGCATGTGGAGACGATGAACAACTGATTAAGCTTAAAACAGAAACACCGATTATTTATTATGGATTTGAAGATCATAATGATTTTCAAGCTCAAAATCTTAGCCGTTCAATTACAGGGTCAAGTTTCGATGTGTATGTAAAAAATGAATTCTATGGTCACTTTGAAATCCCGACTTATGGAAAACACAACATTTTAAATGCTTTGGCTGTTATTGCAATTTGTTATCATGAAGAATTGGATAAAGAAAAAGTAATGGAAAATCTTAAAACCTTTGCTGGCGTGAAACGTCGTTTTTCTGAAAAAACGATGGAAGATATGGTGATCATTGATGATTATGCGCATCATCCTTCAGAAATACGTGCAACGATTGATGCTGCTCGTCAAAAATACCCTAATAAAGAGATTATTGCTATTTTCCAACCACATACATTTACTAGAACGGTTGCCTTGTTAAGTGAGTTTGCAGAAGCGCTTAACTTAGCCGATTCGGTTTATTTATGTGATATCTTTGGATCAGCACGTGAGCAACAAGGAGATGTAACCATTGAAGATTTAGCAGCGAAAATTGATACAGGTGCTCTGATTTTGAAAGAAGACAATATGTCTCCATTACTAGACCACCATGATGGCGTTGCTATTTTTATGGGTGCAGGGGATGTTCAAAAATTTGAGTTAGCTTATGAAACTTTATTAAGCCATTCAACATTAAGTAAATAAAGAGGTCTGATAACGATTTGAAATTGAATCGTTATCAGATTTTTTTGCTTTTTTATAAGATAATGGCCTTTTTACTGTTATTGCATTTCTTGAACTACTCCCGCTTATAGAAGTGGGAGTCTTCTATAGAATGATGATAAAAAATGATTCCAAAAAGAGAAATTTTAAAGAAATAAATGGATTTTTCCAATTCGCTATCTCTTGAATTTTTTGGTAAACTAGTGAAGAAAAGGGTGACCATGCTAATTTATGAATAGTTTAAATTACTATATTAATCCCGATAGAATTGAAAAGAAGGAGCTTTCTTATGACCTCTAAAAATAAATTACTGCTAATTGATGGCAGCAGTGTGGCCTTCAGGGCATTCTTTGCACTCCATCAGCAATTGGAACGTTTTAAAAATAAAAGTGGACTCCATACCAATGCACTTTATGGATTTCACAGCATGATTGAAAATATTTTAACAAAAGAAAAACCTACTCATGTTTTAGTAGCTTTCGATGCAGGTAAAACGACATTTCGTAATGCTTTTTTTGAAGAATATAAAGGAGGCAGAGCGAAAACACCTAGTGAATTTACTGAGCAAATGCCTTATTTGCGCGTTCTTTTGGAGAGTTTTGGAATAAAACATTATGAATTAGATAACTACGAAGCAGATGATATTATTGGAACTCTTTCGAAACAAGTCGATCCGACAGATTTTGATGTTGTTGTCGTTTCGGGTGATCGGGATTTAACGCAATTAGCTAAAGAGAATGTAAGAGTGGACATTACAGTCAAAGGAGTCAGTGAATTAAAAGAATATACTGTGGAGTCGATTCAAGCTGAGATGGGTATTTCTCCTCTTCAAATTATTGATATGAAAGGACTTGCCGGAGATGCTTCTGATAACATTCCTGGAGTGACTAAAATTGGAGAGAAGACCGCTCTGAAATTATTAAAAGAATACGGCTCTGTTGAAGGAGTCTATGATCATATTGATGAAATGAAAAAAAGCAAGATGAAAGAAAATTTGATCAATGAAAAAGAAACAGCATTTTTAAGTAAGAAACTAGCAACTATCGATCGGGATACGCCACTGAATATTGGAATAGAAGATTTAATTTATAAAGGGCCTGATACGGAAAAACTGATTCATTTTTATAAGGAGATGGATTTTAAAACGCATTTAAGTAAATTAGATACGACTGAATATGTTGCAGAAACTGAAGCAAATCGTCAAGAAATTGTTTATGAGGTAGTTACAGATATTTCGCCAGACTTATTTACAGATAAAATGGGACTTTATGTAGAGATGTTAACTGATAATTACCATACAGCAGATATTGTCAGTGTCGGTTGGGGAAATGCGGACCATATTTATATAGGAGAACCCGAATTAGTTTTAAATTCAGAACATTTCCAGAAATGGGCAGCAGACGAGACGACCAGTAAGCAAGTTTTTGATGCGAAACGCACATTTGTAGCTTTAAAGCGTTATGGAATTGAAGTGAAAAATATACAATTTGATATTTTATTAGCTTCTTATATCTTAAATACAAAAGACAACAGCAAAGACCTATCAGAAGTGGCGACGGAACATGATTATTTTGACGTTTCATCTGATGAAAGTGTTTATGGCAAAGGATCCAAAATCCATATACCGGAAGATTTATCTGTTATGCAAGAACATATAGCTCGGAAAATTAAAGCTATCGTTGTGTTAAGTGAACAGCTCGAACAACATTTAGCCCAAAACAATCAAACAGAACTATTTTATGAAATGGAATTGCCTCTTGCAAAAGTATTAGCAGAGATGGAAATTAGTGGGATCAAAGTCAATGCTCAACGATTGCGTGAAATGAAAGTGGAATTTGCAGAGCGGTTAGAAAATATAGAACAGCGCGTGTATGAAGAAGCTGGAGAAAAATTTAATTTAAACTCTCCAAAACAATTAGGCGTTATTTTATTTGAAAAAATGGGATACCCAGTGGTTAAAAAAACTAAAACGGGGTATTCTACAGCTGTGGATGTTCTTGAACAGCTAAAAGACCAAGCTCCAATCGTAAAAGATATTTTGGAATACCGGCAAATAGCTAAATTACAATCAACCTATATTGAAGGGTTATTAAAGGTTATTCATGGACATAACGGCAAAATCCATACACGCTATATGCAAACGATCGCCCAGACTGGCCGGCTAAGTTCGATTGATCCTAACCTGCAAAATATTCCAATTCGATTAGAAGAAGGACGAAAAATCAGACAAGCATTTGTACCGAGTTATGAAGGCTGGAAAATTTTTTCTTCAGATTACTCGCAAATTGAGCTGCGTGTTTTAGCTCATATCTCTGACGATGAACATTTAAAAGCAGCTTTTATCGAAGGACAAGATATTCACGCCAGCACAGCTATGCGAGTTTTTGGAATTGAAAAACAAGAAGATGTGACTTCAGAGATGCGTCGGCGTGCAAAAGCCGTTAACTTTGGTATTGTGTACGGAATCAGTGATTATGGCTTATCGAAAAATTTAGAAATCAGCCGAAAAGAAGCGCAGACGTTTATTGATACGTATTTCGTTAAGTATCCTGGCGTTAAGACTTATATGGAAGAAATTGTGCGTGAGGCTAAAGATAAAGGTTATGTGGAAACTCTCTTTCATCGGCGCCGTTACTTGCCGGATATTAATTCTCGCAACTTTAACTTGCGTTCATTTGCAGAACGAACAGCAATGAATACACCTATTCAAGGAAGTGCTGCTGATATTATTAAAGTGGCTATGATTGAAATGGACAAGCGATTGAAAGAAGAAAACATGGAAGCCACTATGTTGCTGCAAGTACATGATGAATTGATTTTTGAAGCTCCAGAAGCTGAAATTCCTTTATTGGAGAAATTAGTTACTGAAGTTATGGAAGAAGCGGTTGAATTAAATGTCCCTTTAAAAGTTGATAGTAATTACGGCGATAATTGGTATGAATCTAAATAATCAAGTTAAAACATATTAAAAAGGAGATGCAGAACGCGTGCCAGAGTTACCAGAAGTTGAAACAGTTAAAAAAGGTCTCGTCCAACTTGTTAAAGGCAGCATCATAACAGGAGTAGATGTATACTGGGATCGCATTATTTCAGGTGACATACGTAGTCAAGAATTCTCAGAGTACCTAATCGATGAAACACTCGTTGATATTGAACGAAGAGGCAAGTATTTAATTTTTCTTTTCGAACAGTGGGCAATGGTTTCACATTTAAGAATGGAAGGCAAATACGAAGTCGTTCCTACTCAGACACCCTTAAAAAAACACACTCATGTGATTTTTCATTTGAAAGATGGCCGTGATCTACGGTATCTTGATGTTCGAAAGTTTGGACGTATGACACTTGTTCCTTTAGGTGAACAAAATAATGTAGCTGGGCTTAAAACTTTAGGGCCAGAACCGTTGCCAGAAACATTTGTTTTAGCAGAATTTCAAAAAACACTGCAACAAAAAAAGCGCGCTATTAAACCTCTTTTATTAGATCAAAAAGTAGTGGCCGGTTTAGGCAATATCTATGTAGATGAAGCACTTTTTAAAGCTAACATTCATCCTCTTAGAGGAGCTGATACATTGAGCTTGAAAGAAATGCAACAGTTACACCAAGCCATTATACAAGTGTTGGGCAATGCTGTAGCAGCAGGGGGAACAACAATCAGAACCTATAAAAATGCTTTAGGAGAAGCAGGAAGTTTTCAAGTGGAATTGCATGTTTATGGAAAAACAAATGAACCTTGCATCCTGTGTGGAACGCCGATCCAAAAATTAAAAGTAGCGCAAAGAGGTACTCACATTTGCCCTAATTGTCAACAACTAGCTTAAGAAAATGAACCAAAGAAAGGAAGGGAATGAATGACAGTTGTGATTGGTTTGACAGGAAGCATTGCAACAGGAAAATCAACTGTCTGTAAGTTTTTTAAAAGCCGAGGAATACCCGTTATTGATGCTGATATTGGAGCCAGGGTAGTAGTAGAACCTGGAACAGAAGGGTTAAAATCGATTGCACGTTATTTTGGAAAAGAAATACTTCATTCCGATGGGACATTAAATCGAAAAAAACTAGGAGAAATTGTATTTACTGATCCCATAAAATTAGAAAAATTGAATGGCTTATTAGAAAAACAGATTCGTAACTGGATACTTACCCAAAAAGAAGAGTATCTGCAACAACACCCCCCGTTGCTTGTGTTAGATATTCCTTTATTGTTTGAAAAAAATTATTTAACAGAAGTAGATCAAGTGATGGTAGTTGCTGTGACAGAAGAGATACAGATAGCTCGGTTGATGCAGCGCGATCACATTACACGCGAGATGGCTGTCCAGAAAATAGCAGCCCAACTTCCTTTGGCGAAAAAAATAAAACAGGCAGATGTAGTGATTGACAATAATGGAACCATCCAAGAAACAGTAGAGCAGCTGGAAAAATGGCTGCAGCAAATGGATCAAATAAACTGAATGGTTGCTGTTATATAAAATAGTGTTAAAAAGAATGAGTAGAATATCCGCTCATTCTTTTTTTAGCTTTAGCTAGCAAATGCAGTTATTTCAGGTGTTTCGCCTCTGTAAGACCTGTGGTATAATAAAAGTATAATGGTTATGAGTGTGATAATTTCAAGAAAAATCATAAAAAAAGGATGATGAGTAGTGCAATGTCCACGCTGTCAAAATAATGGTTCTAGAGTTGTCGATAGTCGTCCTGCAGATGATGGGCGTGCTATTCGTAGAAGAAGAGAATGTGAAGCGTGTAACTTCCGATTTACAACATTTGAACGAGTTGAACAAGCGCCACTGTTAGTAATTAAAAAAAATGGCACACGAGAAGAATTCAATCGTGGGAAAATGCTGCGCGGCATTATCCGATCATGTGAAAAGCGCCCAGTTTCAGTAGAACAAGTTGAAAAAATAGTCGATGAAGTGGAGAATAAAATTCGGAGTTTAGGGGAAAATGAAATATCATCAGCGATCATTGGTGAATACATTATGGAAAAACTAGCAGAAGTGGATGACGTTGCTTATATTCGTTTTGCTAGTGTTTACCGTCAGTTCAAGGATATGAGTGTTTTCTTGACAGAATTACAAGAGTTAGAAAAAAAGAAATCTGAAAAAAAAGCTGAAACGGATTAGAGGAAGTAGAAGAAAGGTGTGATGGCATTTGAACTATCCTTGGAAAAATTTGAGTCCGAAAGATGGATTCATGGTTCGACAAAATGCCTTGCTTTCGGATATAGACCAAAAAATATTGACTTTTTTATATCAACCTTTGATAGGAGCAACAGCCTATAGTCTTTACATGACGTTGTGGACTGAGATTGATGAAGAGTCTTATTGGAGTGAAGGAATACTTCATTCGGAATTGTTGACACTTTTAAGCGTAGGGATTCCAGAACTGTATCAAGCGAGAATTAAATTAGAAGCTATTGGGTTGTTAAAAACCTATCTGAAAACTGAACCAGAAAAGTTGTATGTATATGAATTAGTTGCCCCTCATTCAAGTGCAACTTTTTTCAAAGATGACTTATTGAGTTTGCTTCTTTTTGAAGCGGTTGGAGAACGGAAATTTCGTAAATTACGAAATCGATTTGTAACGGCTCCATTGGAGAAAGAAAACTATAAAGAAGTTACCAAATCCTTTTTGGATGTCTATCAGTTTGATGGAAACCTGCTTAAACAAGAAAAGGCATTACTAAAAGAGCCAGTTGAATTAATTGGCAACGACTCAGCTGCTGGACCTGTAATCGAAAACCAAACGTTTGATTTTAAGTTTTTTTATACGGGTTTAAACAGCCACTATGTTAGCCGCTCCGCTATCTCAAAAGAGCTTGAAGCAACGATCTTAGTGTTGCATACAATGTACGGAGTGAATGAGTTAGATATGCAGCGTTATGTTTTAGAAGCCAGCGACATGAATACAGGGATGATTGATGAACGAAAGCTGAAGAATAACGTTTACCGCGATTATCACGCACGCGCTCAAAAGAAGGTTCAGCTGCATGATGTAGTAGAAAAAGATATTCAAAACGAACAAAAACAACAAAGAAACCGCAAAAGTGTTTTAAAACAACAAGGGCTAACAGAGAATGAAATCACTATTGTTGAAGTGAGCGAAGAAATTAGTCCGTTTGATTTTATGACTTCGATTAAAGACCAAAAAGGCGGCTATGTAACAAAAAATGAAGAATGGGCATTAGAAGAAATAGTGCAAAAAGCTAATTTACCTGCTTCAGTTGTTAACATATTGATCCATTATATCTTAGTTGTAAGGAATAACCCTATTTTTGAAAAAGCTTTAGCTTATAAAATATCCAATGATTGGGCTCAAAATAAAGTTGTTTCACCAGAAATGGCACTTCAAAAAGTTAAAACGATGTACCAAGAAAATGCTGAAAAGAAGAAGCAAGCAGAAAGAAAACAGTATACCAACCAAAAATCAACTAGCTACGGGAAAAAGACAACGACTAGAAAAGAAACTCTTCCAGAATGGGCGAAAGAAGACAATAGCGCTAAAGCTGAAAAACCAATGAGCGAAGCTGAGAAACAAGCTTTTATGGACCGCTTAAAACAAATCCAAAGTTTCGGAAAAGAAGGTGATTGAAATTGGAAGATATCGGTAAAAGTCTAACTAAAATGCTTAAAGAACGAAACTTATCTGACCAATATAAAAAATTGATCCAAGAAGTCTTGAATGATCAGGATGTTCAGCAATTTATTGAAAAGAATCAAGAGCTATTGAATGAAGAAGCGATTGTAAAAAGCTATGCAAAATTGTATGAGTTCGTCAACGAAAAGAAAAAGTATCAGGAAAAAGCAGGGATGATGGCTCCAGGATACCAACCGGAATTGATCATGAATTATCACTTTATTGATGTTGCTTATGTACCGACAGCTGAATTGATTGCGAAGCAAAAAGAACAGGCTATTAAAAACCGCATTCATTCGATGGATATGCCAAAAGATGTTCGTACAGCGACCTTCGAACGTTTTTATTTAACTGATGAGCGAGCAACAGCTATTACAGCTGCATATGATTTTATTTCAGATTATTTGCAGAGCCCAAAATCCTTTCATCAGGGACTGTATTTACAAGGATCATTTGGAGTGGGGAAATCTTTCTTATTGGGTGCCATCGCGCATGAGCTTGCTGAAAAAGGCTATCCTTCCACTTTGATGCACTTTCCTTCTTTTGCAGTTGAAATGAAGCAAGCAATTGGACAGAATTCAACAGGAGAAAAATTAGATGCTGTCAAAAAAGCACCTATTTTAATGTTGGATGATATTGGAGCAGACTCAATGTCAAGCTGGATAAGGGATGATGTGCTTGGAGTTATTTTGCAGTATCGGATGCAAGAACAATTACCCACATTCTTTTCTTCTAATTTCGATATGAAACAATTAGGCGAAGAACATTTAAGAGTTACTCAACGTGGAGAAGATGAGCCGTTGAAAGCCCAACGTATCATGGAACGTATTCGTTATTTATCTAAAGAAATCAAAATGACGGGCAAAAACCGTCGATTGTCTTAAGGCAGTGCAGCTATGAATTTAAGCAAAAGCAATAAGAATGCTATTTTTTACTTGAATTTTTGTGACGGAAATGATTTAATAACAGTAATAGATTAAATCTTTGAGAAAGACACCAAAATAAAAAATCGGTTTTTTTAAGAGAGGGAAATAACTGCTGCAAGTTTCCTAAAAACGAATTTATTTTGACCCCTTTCGAGTGCCGCTGTGAACCAGTTAAAGTATTAGCAGCCGGTCGTGTAGCTAACGTTAACAGCTTAGAGAGAATTCCTGTTCAGTGAGAAGGGGATTCTGCATCTGGGTGGAACCACGTATTTTACGTCCCTTTTGTGTTAGGCAACTAGCATAAAAGGGACTTTTTTTATTTGGCCGAGCGTTTGAAAGATTTTTTAAACTATAAAAATTTGAAACCATTGGAGGAATGGAAAATGTCAGAAATCAATATTACTTTGCCGGATGGTGCTGTAAAGCAGTTCCCAACGGGTTCAACAACAAAAGACATTGCTGAGAGTATCAGTAAAAGTTTAGCCAAGAAAGCATTAGCAGGAAAGTTTAATGGCGAACTAGTAGATTATGTCCGTCCATTAGAAGCAGACGGATCACTTGAAATCATCACAGCAGATGATGATGAAGCTTTGCAGATTTTACGTCATTCAAGTGCTCATTTAATGGCAAATGCTTTACGTCGCTTATACCCTGAAATTAAATTTGGCGTAGGTCCAGCTATTGAAAGCGGCTTTTATTACGATACAGATACAGACACACCGATTACAGAAGAAGATTTGCCGCGTATTGAAGCAAAAATGATGGAAATCGTAAAAGAAAATAATCCGATTGTTCGAAAAGAAGTTACACGGGCAGAAGCGCTTGACTTGTTTAAGGAAGATCCTTATAAAGTCGAATTGATTACGGAATTACCAGAAGACGAAACGATTACTGTTTACGATCAAGGAGACTTTGTGGATCTATGCCGTGGAGTCCATGTTCCATCAACTGGACGTATTCAAGTTTTTAAACTGCTTTCGCTTGCTGGAGCTTACTGGCGCGGAAATTCTGACAATAAAATGATGCAGCGTATCTATGGAACAGCTTTCTTCGATAAAAAAGATTTAAAAGAATTTATCAAAATGCGTGAAGAAGCTAAATTGCGTGACCATCGAAAATTAGGAAAAGAATTAGACTTATTTATGATCAGCCCTGAAGTTGGACAAGGACTGCCCTTCTGGTTGCCAAAAGGTGCGACTATCCGGAGAACTATTGAACGCTATATCGTAGATCGCGAGATAAGTCTGGGTTACCAACACGTTTACACACCGATTATGGCTGACGTAGAATTTTATAAAACATCAGGACATTGGGACCACTATCACGAAGACATGTTTCCGCCAATGGATATGGGCGATGGCGAAATGCTCGTACTGCGTCCAATGAACTGTCCTCATCATATGATGGTGTATAAAAATGACATCCATAGTTATCGTGAGTTGCCTATCCGGATTGCTGAATTGGGACAGATGCACCGTTACGAAAAAAGTGGGGCTCTTTCAGGTCTGCAACGTGTTCGAGAAATGACGTTAAACGATGGACATACATTTGTTCGTCCAGATCAAATTTTAGAAGAGTTCAAACGAACTCTAGAACTTATGTTGGCTGTGTATAAAGACTTTAATATCACTGATTATCGTTTCCGACTAAGTTACCGTGATCCTAACAATACGGATAAATACTTTGATGACGATGCAATGTGGGAAAAAGCTCAAACAATGCTTAAAAAAGCGATGGACGATATGGAGCTTGAATATTTTGAAGCCGAAGGAGAAGCTGCTTTTTATGGCCCTAAATTAGATGTTTTAGTAAAAACTGCAATTGGGATTGAAGAGACACTATCCACTATCCAACTGGATTTCTTGTTGCCAGAACGTTTTGATTTAACTTATGTAGGAGAAGATGGTGAAAATACGCATCGTCCTGTTGTTATTCACCGTGGAATTGTTTCAACCATGGAACGCTTTGTAGCTTATTTAATTGAAGAATATAAAGGAGCATTTCCAACTTGGCTAGCACCTGTTCAAGCGACTATTATTCCGGTAAACCGCGATATGCATTTAGATTATGCATATGAATTGAAAGAAAAGATGGCTAATCTCGGTATGCGAATTGACGTAGATGAACGAAATGAAAAAATGGGTTATAAAATCCGTGCCTCTCAAACACAAAAAATTCCTTATCAATTGGTAGTAGGCGATAACGAAGTAGAGAATGCTAGTGTGACTGTTCGGAAATATGGCGAAAAAGAGACAAAAACCATTTTATTTAACGACTTTTTAACAGATGTGAAAAAAGAAATTGAAAATTTTAGTCGTTAATGGTTTACAAAGCGACAAAATAATGATAAGATATAAAAGTTGAGAAAACAAAGCAGGAGCCCTCGCTTCTCGCCTTAGCTGACTAAATGTCTCTGGGCTAGATATAAACGATGATGACTTACGCACGGCGTAAGTTGGAAATTATTTATAGGCGGGTTCGTTATGGACTCGTCTATTTTTCTGCTGTTCTTTCTCTCAAATCTAATGGAGGTGTATGACCATAGCAAAAGATATGATGGTAAATGACGGCATTCGTGCACGTGAATTGCGCGTTATAGGTAGTAATGGTGAACAACTTGGTCTTAAGACTAAAAGTGAAGCATTGGCAATTGCAGAAGCAGCGAACTTAGACTTAGTTTTAGTAGCGCCCACAGCAAAACCACCCGTAGCACGTATTATGGATTATGGGAAATTCCGTTTTGAACAACAGAAAAAAGAACGTGAAGCCCGTAAACATCAAAAAATCGTCAGCCTTAAAGAAGTGCGTTTAAGTCCTACAATTGACGTAAATGACTTCAATACGAAATTACGCAATGCGCGTAAATTCCTTGAAAAAGGCGACAAAGTCAAAGCATCAATCCGATTTAAAGGTCGTGCCATTACTCATAAAGAGATTGGTAAGAAAGTTTTAGATCGATTAGCACGAGAAACTGCTGATATCGCTAGTATCGAATCAGCTGCTAAAATGGATGGACGCAGCATGTTCATGATTTTAGCACCAAAAACTGAAAAGTAAGAGTATTTCGAGGAGGAAACAAACATGCCAAAACAAAAAACACACCGTGGTTCTGCTAAACGGTTCAAAAGAACAGGTAATGGTGGTTTAAAACGTCACCATGCAAAAACAAGCCATATGTTCGCAAATAAATCACAAAAACAAAAACGTAAATTACGTAAATCTGCAATGGTTTCAGCAGGCGACTACAAACGTATTCGTCAACAATTAGCTAACTGGTAATTTTTTAGTTCATTTAGAACGGGATTAACAGTTTTATAAAAGACACTAATTATCGTAAAGAGTTTTCTTATAAGAAAACATCTTCAAGGAGGAAATTAATATGCCACGTGTTAAAGGTGGGACGGTTACTCGTAAACGTCACAAAAAAGTATTAAAATTAGCAAAAGGTTACTATGGTTCAAAACATACTTTATTTAAAGTATCAAAACAAGCAGTAATGAAATCTTATCAATATGCTTACAGAGACCGTCGTCAAAAGAAACGTGATTTCCGTAAATTATGGATCGCTCGTATCAACGCAGCTGCTCGTATGAACAACATGAGCTATAGCACATTGATGCACGGACTTAAAGTAGCTGGAATTGATATCAACCGTAAAATGTTGGCTGATATCGCAGTTAACGATGCAGCAGCTTTTACTGCTTTAACTGAACAAGCTAAAACTGCATTAAACAAATAAAGAATGATAGATGAAAAACGGTTCACACTTTTATAGTGCTGAACCGTTTTTTTATTTAAATAATAAATCTTGGTATGTGTAGAGATAAATGTATAATCACTACTTGAATTACTTTATCTTTTCAACACTAGCTTAGTCTGATTTGCCGACAATTTCATTTCTTTTTTCAATGCTTTCTTTGATGAGGTCTTTATGGATATCTTGGTACTTTGAAAGGTAATTTATTATCATTTGCTTCTCTTTTTTAGTCCAGCTCGGCTTAGATTCAACTAAACTGCCGCTCTTATTCACTTTCACATAAAATTGTTTACTAACATTTGAATCATTTTCAGGTGAAATACTAACACCAATGTTATTATCATATTATTTTTTGTCGTATCTTTTGCTACCTGTTTATCCTGCCTTAATAATCTGTCGAAAGAAATATCCAACACCTCGCTAATTGCTCTGGTGTCCACTCTTTTTTTAGGTTATTTTTATAAATGTGTGTCCATTTGTAAACTAAAAAATATGTCATATTCATTTTATTATTAGAAGTATTTTTTAATCAAATACTTATTTTAATATCGTATAATCTGGAATTAATTAAGATAAATGGAAATTACTATTGATTATATGATAATAAGATGATAATATTATTTGAGCAACCTAATATTATTCTCATTTGAGTTGATATATGTGGAGGGCATTAAAAAACAGGGGGAAAACATTATGCAAAAAAATAAATTTTTAAGTTTATTGGGAATTACAGCTACTTCAGCGTTATTATTAGCAGCATGTGGCGGAAATACTGATGGAGGCGGAGACTCAGCATCTTCTTCTAAATCATCTGATAAAAAAATGGATGATGAACAAGTTCTAAATCTAATCGAAAGTGGCGAAATTCCAACAATGGACTCTGTTTTAAATACAGACGTTGTCGGCGGGAACGTTATGAATAACGTTTTTGAAGGACTTTATCGCCAAGGTTTAGACGGTAAACTTGTTTTAGGAATGGCTGAAGCAGAACCTGAAGTTAGTGAAGATAATCTGACTTATACCTTTAAAATCAGAGAAGATGCAAACTGGTCAAATGGCGATCCGGTAACTGCTGATGACTTTGTATATGCATGGCAGCGCTTAGCTGATCCAGCTGAAGCAGCTTCTTACAACTACATGATTCAAGATGTTGTCGAAAATGCGACTGAAATCATTAACGGCGAAAAGGAACCAAGTGAATTAGGTGTCAAAGCAGTAGATGATAAAACATTGGAAATTAAATTAGTTCGTGCAGTTCCTTATTTTAAAGATTTATTAACATTGCCAATGTACTATCCACAAAATCAAGCTTATGTAGAAGAATTAGGAGACAAATTCGCATCAAACAGCGACAACTTGATTTACAACGGTCCATTTACTTTAACTGAATGGGATGGAACTGGATTAAGCTGGGTATACCAAAAGAATGAAGATTATTGGGATGCAGACACAGTTAAGCTGGATACAATCAATTTTGATGTTGTAAAAGAAACATCTACTGCTTTAAACTTATATGAATCTGGCGGAATTGACCGCATGAGATTGACAGGAGAATATGTACAAACTCAACAAGGAAATGCAGATTTAAAATCAGAACCAACTTCTTCTGTTTTCTACTTCAAATTTAACCAAGAACGTAACGGTGAGAAAACTGATTTAGCAAATGAAAACATCCGTAAAGGACTAGCTATGGCATTTGATAAAGAAGCTTATGCAAAAACCGTTTTACAAAATGGTTCATTACCAGCTGACGGGTTAGTACCGCAAGGATTAGCCGTTGATCCGGACACTGGAAAAGATTTCCGTGATCAAAATGGAGAATTATTAACGTATAATGTTGAAGAAGCTCAAAAATACTTTAAAAAAGGGTTAGAAGAAATTGGTAAAGATAGCCTGACATTAGAAATTCTTGGAGATGATGGGGAAAATGCTAAAAAATCTCTAGAATTTATGCAAGGACAATTAACTCAAAACTTGCCAGGATTAGATATCAAATTACGTAATGTACCATTCAAAGTACGTTTGGATGCTGATACAAAACAAGATTACGATATTGAAATGTCTGGTTGGGGAGCTGACTATGCAGATCCAATCAACTTCTTAGAATTATTTGCTTCAGACAACGGGAACAATAAATCAAGCTACGCTAACGATGAGTACGATACTTTAGTTAAGAGTTCATTAAGCGAGGTAGATGATTTAGAGCAACGTTGGACTGGTATGTTAGATGCTGAAAAAATCTTGATGGATACAGCTGGGATTGCTCCAATTTACCAACGTTATAATGCTGTTTTAGAAAAACCATATGTTAAAGACATTGCTGCTCACTTAGTGGGTGCAGAATACTCATACAAATGGGCTTATGTAGACGGAAAATAAGTCTCTATTTAATAATCATAAAAAAAGAAGTTGCCATGGGCAGCTTCTTTTTTTTATGATTATGTGAAAATATTAAAAGATTCATTAGAAGTAAGTGATGGCGGTTTGCGACTGTTTTCCCATAGTGATAGAATCAACTATGTTAGTTTTAGACAAGTTTATCAGAAATCAGTTCATTATTAGGGGGAATATGGGTGAAAAATATCAAGTTAATGAGTTTGTTAGGAATTACTTTAGTATCTTCAGCAGTTTTGGCTGCTTGCGGTTCAAATACAGAAGGTAGTAAGGGCGGTTCAACAACTCAAGAATTAAATTTAATTGAAACAGCAGAAATACCGACGATGGATTCGGTTCTAAACACAGATACAGTGGGATCAACCGTTATGAATAATGTAATGGAAGGATTGTACCGTTTGAATCTAAAGAACGAACCAGAGCTCGCAATGGCTGCTGAAGAGCCTACTATTAGCGAAGATGGATTAACATATACCTTTAAAATCAGAGAAGATGCAAACTGGTCTAATGGAGATCCTGTTACTGCTAATGATTTTGTTTTCGCTTGGCGTCGTTTGGTCAATCCAGAGACAGGTTCTCAATCTGCTTATATGATGGAAGACGTAATAAAAAATGCGACAGAAATCAATAAAGGAGAACTAAAACCAGAGGAATTAGGAGTAAAAGAAATTGATGATAAAACATTAGAAATCCAACTAGTAGCTGAGCTTCCTTATTTTAAAGATTTGCTGTCTTTATCAATGTTCTTGCCTCAAAATGAAGATTATGTAACAGAAAAAGGTAACAAGTATGCTTCAAGTAGTGATAATGCTTTATACAATGGGCCGTTTGTTTTAACTAAATGGGATGGGACTGGTTTAAGCTGGTCGTATGAAAAAAATGATACTTATTGGGATGCAGAGACGGTTAAGTTAGATGAAATCAATGTGGACGTAGTAAAAGAAACTTCTACTGCCATTAACTTGTATGATGCAGGAGAAATTGATTCTATGAAATTAACAGGAGAGTACGTACAAACTAAACAAGGTGATCCTGATTTAAAATCTGCTCCTACATCTTCTGTTTTTTACTTTAAATACAATCAAGAACGCAATGGACAACCAACGCCATTAGCCAATGAAAATATTCGTAAAGCTATTTCAATGGCATTTGACAAAGAAGCCTATGCTAAAACAATATTACAAAATGGTTCCTTGCCGGCTAATGGTCTGGTACCAAGCGGATTAGTTAAAAATCCGTCAACAGACGAAGATTTTCGAGATGAAAATGGAGATTTGCTTATCTATGATAAAGAAGCTGCCAAAGAATATATGAAAAAAGGGCTTTCTGAATTAGGAGTAGATTCATTAAAGCTAGAACTTCTTTCTGATGATTCAGAGAATGCTAAGAAATCTTCTGAGTATATGCAAGGACAATTGATGCAAAATCTTCCAGGATTGGAAATCAACATTCGTTCAGTGCCGTTTAAAGTTCGTATTGATGTAAATAGTCGTCAAGATTACGATATTCAAATGGCGGGATGGGGAGCAGACTTTGCTGATCCAATCAATTTCCTTGAATTATTTGAAACAACAAATTCAAATAATAAAGCCAGCATTTCTATACCTGAATACGATGCTTTACTCGAAAAAGTAAACACTACAGATTTAAATGATCTAGATAAGAGATGGAGTGATATGATCGAAGCAGAAAAACTGCTCCTTGATCAAGCAGCAATTGCACCTATTTACCAACGTTATAACGCGATTCTAGAAAAACCTTATGTCAAAAATATCGGTAAACATTTAGTAGGACCAGAATATTCTTTCAAATGGGCTTCTATTGAAAAATAATTAAATAAACCCTATTTTTTAAATAATACAATTATATTGAAAGCAAGAAGGAGTTCAAACCAATCCTTCTTGCTTCTTTTAGTTAAAGGTTAAAAAAGTGCACCCTTTTTCTGTCATAGAATGATATAGTATAAGAAGAACAGATATTATTGGAGGGATTCACATATGGATGAGAAAGATTTAAAAATGTTAAAAGAATTAACGGATGCTAAAGGAGTCCCGGGAAATGAAAAACAAGTAAGGGAAGTTTTCGTCCGTTATGCTGAAAAATCAGCTGATTCTATTACTTATGATGGATTAGGAAGTGTAATTGCTAAACACGTTGGAGATAAAACTGGACCTAAAGTCTTATTTGCAGGCCATTTAGATGAGGTCGGCTTTATGGTTACAGCTATTACAGATGAAGGATTTATTAAGTTTCAAACTTTAGGCGGCTGGTGGTCACAAGTGATGTTGGCTCAACAAGTTGAAATCACAACAGCACGCAATAAAGTTTTACATGGAGTGATTGGGTGTAAACCTCCGCATGTTTTAACAGCTGATGTGAGGAATAAAGCTTACGATATTCAAGATATGTTTATTGATATTGGTGCTTCAAGTAAAGAAGAAGCTTTGTCTTGGGGAGTAAAACCGGGAGATATGGTGACGCCTTATATTGAATTTAAACGCTTAAACGATTCGAAATTTCTATTGGCGAAAGCATGGGATAATCGAATTGGTACAGCAGTAGCATTGAAAGTACTAGAAAATATTGCTGAAGAAGGACATCCAAATAAGGCTTTTTCTGTTGGAAATGTCCAAGAAGAAGTTGGGCTACGCGGTGCTAAAACAGCAACGTATACCGTAGACCCAGATATAGCCTTTGCATTGGATACGGGAACAGCAGGAGATACGCCAGGGATGACAGCTAAAGAAGCAGATTCAAAGTTAGGTAAAGGGCCGCAAATCATTATCTACGATGCTTCTATGGTAGCTCATAAGGGATTACGTGACTTTGTTGTTGGAGTAGCTGAAGAGTTAGGTATACCTTTCCAATACACCGTTATTGCTGGAGGTGGAACAGATGCCGGAAGCCAACATGTAACACGTAATGGGATTCCTTCACTGGCTATTACAGTAGCAACCCGTTATCTTCATTCCCATACTTCAGTCATTCATGAAGAGGATTATTTAAATACTGTAAAACTAGTTACAGAAGTAGTTAAACGATTGGATAGTAAAACGGTTGAAAAGATAAGAATGAATTGATTTCATTAAAATTTATTTTTCATTAGCAGGCTGATAACGGAGTATACTTTGAAAAGTTTGAGTTATTCACAGCTAAGCTATTTTTTAAAGGGGTAGATGAAGCAAATGGAGAGAGCTAAAAAGAGAATTGCTATAATTGGTGGTGGTATAACAGGTTTGACTACAGCTTACCGAGTCAAACAAAAGCTCGAAAAAGAAAATTTACCCTTTGAATTGATTCTGTTAGAAGGATCACTAAAAATAGGCGGAAAGATCTATACTATAAATGCTGATGAACGATACCTTGATATGGGAGCCGAATCAATTGATGTACGTTATCCTGAAGCGTTAGCTTTAATTAAGGAACTAGGGCTTGAGAATCAATTGATTTATAGTGAAGGTAATAAACCGGATATTTTCTTTTATAACCAATTACATCAATTAAATTATCCTACATTTAAGGGGATACCTATCAAAAAAAGGGATATATGGAAAGACAAATTATTAACGATTCACGGGAAATTAGCTAGTTATAAATCTTGTTTTTTTTCGGCTAAAAAAGTAGAACAAGATATTGAAACTGGAGCTTATTTGAAAAAGCATTTTGGAGATGAGATGGTAGAACATATCATCGAGCCTTTTTTCACAAAGATCTACGCTAGTGACTTGGATAGAATGGGGATTAAAGCTTCCAAAGAACAGCTTTATGAGTTAGAAATGAAATACGGTAGTCTGACGAAAGGGTTGAAACACCATCCAGAGTTAATAGACGGGTCAGGGAATTATATAACTTTTCAGAAAGGATTGTCTGTATTAACAGAAGCACTGGAAGAAAATTTAAAACCGTATATCAAGTACAGAAAAAAAGTTCTTGAAATTAAAAAAAACGAACAAAATACTTATATTCTCGATATTAATCATAAAGAGGAAGTTCGAGTAGGTGCTATTTGTGTTGCTACGCCTATTACTGAGTATGCTAAACTAATTCGACATTCTGAAATAGAAGAAGTATTTAACAAAGTAGATACGGCTTCCATTGGATACATTGTTTTTAGTTTTTCAAAAGAAGCTATCAAAAACGAGCCAAAAGGATTCGGGATTGTTACTCCTAGAAGAAACGATTCTTTTGTTACGTCGATTATTTTTTTAAATAAAAAGTGGCCTACTTTAAATAAAAGTGAAGATGTATTAATCGGAGTTAGTTTTGGCCGGAATGGAGAAGATATTTTAGTTTCATTAAGTAATAAAGAAATCGAAGAGACCATTTTAAAAGACCTTGAAATCATTTTAGGTATTACTGAAAAACCCCTTTCTCGCGTGATAAAAAGATGGCCTAATGCAATACCTCAATATACCATCTCGCAAGAAGAAGAAATGAAACAGATTGAATCATTGCTTCGGAAGGAATTTCCTGGTGTTTATATTGCAGGACACGGCTTGTCAGGATTTGGTATCAATCAATGCATTAAACAAGGGAACCATGTGGGAGAACAATTGGTTGAATATATAAAAAAACAAAATCGTATGTAAAAGAAAGCAAAAGTAGATGAAGAAGTCCTTATTTTATTCTAAAAGGGGCTTTTTTATTTTCATTTTTCTAATAGTGGTGTATGGTAATGAAAGAAGTCAAAAACAAAAGGAGAAAACAAAGATGCAACTAACAGTGCTAGGCTATTGGGGAGGTTACCCAACAAAAAACGAAGGAACCAGTTCTTACCTATTAGAATCCGAAGACTTTCACTTATTAATCGATGCAGGAAGCGCATCATTAATTTCACTTGAAAATCATCTTGACCCTTTAAAATTAGATGCTGTAATTTTATCTCATTACCATGCAGATCATATTGCAGACATAGGAGTATTGCAATTTACCAGACAATTGAAACGAATGGATAATGATGAACGCCGGGCACCTATTTTACCTATTTATGGCCATCAAGAAGACCAAGAAAATTTTAACCGGTTAACTCTGGAACGAGTAACAGAAGGTGTGGGGTATGAAGAAAATGAAAAGCTAACGATTGGACCATTTGAAATTGACTTTATGAGAACCCTGCATCCAGTACCTTGTTTTGCTTTAAGAATAACAGAGGTAAATTCAGGAAAAGTAGTAGTATTTACAGCTGATTCGGGCTATTTACCAGAATTTATTCCCTTCAGCGAAAAGGCTGATGTTTTATTAGCAGACACAAACCTTTTTGAAGGGATGGAAAATCATCGCATCCATATGACTTCAATCGAAGTGGCTCGAATTGCTAGAGAAGCGCAAGTAAATCAATTGATCCTGACTCATTTGCCGCAAGAAGGAGATTTAGAACTGCTAAAAGCTCAAGCTGTCAATGAAGCTCCGGAAACAAAGGTAACTTTAGCAAAAAAAGATTTAGTAATCACAATTTAGAACAGTCAGTTAAAGCCTTATATCAACAAAGTTTTTAGCCAAGTGTGAAATAATGAAAAGAGGAATAAGACATGTATTTTGTTGCAAACGAACGAAATGGACAAGAAATTACTGATCCAAGAATTAATTTAGCAATTGAAACTTTTTTGCTAAAACAGTTAACATTAGACGAGCCGATTTTACTTTTCTATATAAATGAACCTTCTATTATTATTGGTCGGAATCAAAATACGATTGAAGAGATCAATACAGAATATGTAGAGAAAAACCACATCCATATCGTCCGCCGTTTATCAGGAGGAGGGGCTGTTTATCATGACTTTGGTAATTTATCATTTTGTTTTATTACTAAAGATGATGGCAACTCATTCCGTGATTTTGGCAAATTCACTGAACCTGTGATTCAATCTCTGCATAAGATGGGAGTCGAAGGAGCAGCTTTAATAGGACGCAATGACCTAGTGATCGATGGACAAAAATTCTCAGGAAATGCTATGTACTCTACAAACGGACGGATGACAGCTCATGGTACGATAATGTTTGACAGTGATGTGGAAGCGGTCGTTGGAGCATTGAAAGTTCGTAAAGATAAGATTGAGTCTAAAGGCATCAAATCTATTAGAAGCCGTGTAACCAATATCCGTCCTTATCTATCTGATGATTATCAATATATTACGACTAAAGAATTTCGCGACAAACTATTGTTAAATATTTTTGATGTTGATTCAAGAGAAGAAGTTAAAGAATATAAGTTAACGGATGAGGATTGGAAAAAAATCGAAGAAATTTCTAACGAGTATTATCGAAATTGGGATTGGAATTATGGAAAATCTCCAAAATTTGAATTGGTACGTCGTCATCGGTTCCCGATTGGTTCTGTTGAATTTCAAATGAACGTGGATAAAGGCCAAATTAAAAACATCCGTATTTATGGCGACTTTTTTGGATTAGGTGAAATTTCAGATGTTGAAGAAAAATTAACTGGAATCAAATATGAACCTCAAGCTATCGGAGAAGTTTTTGATAAAATTGATATAAAAAAATACTTTGGAAATATCACCAAAGAAGAGTTAATTCACCTAATTTATTAATAACAACGTTAGAACAAATTAGCCAGAAACGGTTTCTAAAAAAGAAACCGTTTCTGATTTTGTTTTTTTACTGTCTCATTCGTAGGGAGCTAAACCTACCCAATACTGTCATTTAAAATAAATAGTACCCTAATAATGTTACTAAACAAATGATCAGCAGCCCAAAGCCGACTTGTAAGGGAAAAATATACCCTTTTCCTACAGCAGCTGATAAGGGAATCTGTTCAGTTTCTTCAGAAAGCTCTTCTCTTCTTAATTTAGAAGTAACTTTTTTCATACTGAAATGAAAAAAATCAAAAGCTCCTGAATGCAGAACGGCCCAAAAAAGACCGACCATTAAAAAAAGACTCGAAACAATAAAAGTAAAATTTGTGGTTTGTAAAAAACTTATTCTATGGTAGATAAGTAATTCGACTATTAAGCATAAGGCTAAAATTAGAATAATAAGGTTCTTAACAGTAAGTTTTGCTTTCATTTTGTGCCTCCTGAAATGTCTACTAAGATTCAATTTACAGTAAAACGAATATAAATACAATAAAAAAATAAAAATAACAAAATAATGAAAAAAAGGCTTAAGAAGTGAGTATTTCCGCCATTGTTTTCTCATTTACAAATGTTATAAACAAAAAGAAATAAAAATTCTTTTGCAATTATCCTTTTGACAAGCTATTCTATATAGTATATTCTCTTTTTGAATAGAAATAAAATTAATCGTTGGAGGTGCTCAAATCGATGAAAAGTTATGCTAAATTTCTTGGGAAACGTATCTTGTATATGTTATTGACATTATTCTTAATTGCATCGATCACATTCTTCTTGATGAAGCTTTTACCCGGTACTCCATACAGTAACCAGGATAAGCTGTCAGAAGAACAAATTTACATCATGAATGAAAAATATGGATTAAATGAACCCATTCCGGTTCAATATCTAGTCTATATAACAGGACTATTGAAAGGAGATTTAGGTGTTTCTTTCCAATTCAATAATACTCCTGTAACGGAACTCTTATCTACTCGGGTAGGGCCTTCCATGCAGCTGGGAGTTCAGGCGGTTGCTTTAGGAACAATATTAGGGATTGTTCTCGGTGTAATAGCCGCAATGAATCAAAATACATGGATAGATACTACTGCGACATTTACAGCTATCTTAGGGCGGTCGATTCCTAACTTTGTTATTGCTGTATTATTGCAACTTATTTTTGGTGTTTATTTGAAGTGGTTCCCTATCGCTTTATGGAGCGGATTCCAATCTTCTATTTTACCGACAATAGCTTTAGCAATTTCACCATTGGCTGATTCGGCTCGTTTTATCCGAACAGAAATGGTAGAAGTACTTAGCAGCGATTATGTGGAACTAGCACGTGCTAAAGGTCTGAGTCGTTGGACAGTAGCATTTAAACATGGGGTTCGTAATGCTTTGATTCCATTAGTGACGATTTTAGGACCTATGGCTGTTGGGCTGATGACTGGTTCAATGGTAGTAGAAAATATTTTTGCTATTCCCGGAATTGGAGAACAATTCGTTAAATCAATTATGACAAATGATTATCCTACAATTATGGGTGTAACGATTCTTTACTCTGCATTGTTAGTAGGCATTATCTTAGTTGTTGATATTTTATATGGTGTTATCGATCCGCGTATTCGTGTTTCAACTGAAGGAGGGGACAAGTAAAATGAGTGAGTTAGAACAAAAATTTGTTGATGAAACAACAAAATTGTCTCCTGAAATGTTTAATCCGGCTGAAAGTTCAGATACAGAAGACAATGAAAAAATAACGGCGCCTTCATTAAGTTTCTTACAAGATTCTTGGAGACGGCTGAAAAAGAACAAAGCAGCTGTAGTTAGTTTGTTTGTATTGATTGTATTTGTTATCTTAAGTATAGCTGCTCCAGTTATATCACCGCATGAACCGAATGTTCAAATCGTTTCGCAAGCCAATTTGCCGCCGAAAATTCCTGGTGTAAATATTAATGGATTAAACGGTACACAGATGTTGGGCGGAACGCGCGTTGACAAATACCAAGAACAAAATGTACCCAAAGATACGTACTATATCTTAGGGACCGATGGTTTAGGCCGCGATTTGCTTTCGCGTATTTTACATGGAACCCGCGTATCTT